>NZ_JBLWEO010000028.1:0-6108 GCF_048287395.1 Candidatus Electronema sp. PJ
TATGACGGAAGGCGGGGCCGCAGGTGCAGTCACAACCGTAACCGCGAATGGCGACATCACCTTGCAAGGCTTTGCGGGTTCACCAGTCACTACTCTGGATATCCGGGTACTGGAGTATGCCGCTTTGAAGGAACTGCTGCGGAATAATTACAATTGCCGCTTGGTGGATGTGCTGGTGGTGGAGTGATTGCAAAAGTGCAAAAGAAAAAGGGTGAAGCAAAGAAGCTGCTTCACCCTTGCGTCTGCTCTAACGAAGCGTAACTACTCGCCGACTATGATCTCCTGCCAGATCTTGTTGTAGTCTTTCAGTGACTCGCCAAGGTCTTCCTTGAATTCTGATCGCTCTAAATCGACAATCTCGTAATTTGGCTTCTTAGTACGAAGCGCACGGGCAGGCACGTTGATCGAAGGCAGCATTAAGAAGTCAACAATCTGCGCATACACCTTTGGCTCATGAATATAGTTCATGAAGGTATAGGCCAAATCTTTGTTCTTAGCATCTTTGAGCAGAACCATGTTGTCCATGTACATGGCACTGCCTTCTTTGGGGATGAAGAACTCAACATCTTTTTTACCAGCCTCGTCCAGCTCAAGGAAGATGTTTTCCTGATAGCCTTGCACGACCAAGAATTCACCAGCAGCAAAGCCTTTACCAAAGGATTCGGCATCGAACTTGACGATCTTCTCCTTCCACTGCTTGACCAGTTCCTTAGCCTTCTGTAGCTCTTCCAGATTCTTGGTGTTAACCGAATAGCCCAGTGACTTGAGGGCCGCGCCCAGTACTTCTCGCATATCGTCAAGCATGGTCATACGGCCTTTAAGATCAGCACGGTTGAAGATTGACCAGCTTTTGTCAAACTCTCTGACAAACTTCTTGTTTACAGCCACGCCTGCTGCGCCCATCATGTACGGAACAGAATACTTTGATCCTTCATCGAAATGGATCTTCGCCAACACAGCAGGATCAAGGTTTTTGAAGTTGGGCAGCTTGGCACGATCAATGGATTCCAGCATATTCTCCTTCATCATGATTGAGACATAATCGCCAGAAGGGAAGATCAGGTCATAGCCAGTGCCACCGGCCTTCAGCTTGGTGAACATCTCCTCGTTGGAGGTGTACATGTCGTAAACTACCTTAACCTTGTATTCCTTTTCAAAGTCTTTTACTACTTGATCAGGAATATAGTAGGTCCAGTTGTAGATGTACAATTTCTGCGACGACGGCTGAGGTTGCTGCGGTTGTGCTTTTTTCTGTACTTTCTGATTCTGTACTTCTTCTTTCTGCTCAGAACATCCGCAGACAGACAGACAAACAAGGGCTGCTGACAGCAGCAGTAAGGGTAATTTCTTCATGATTCAGCTCCTACAAAGTGAAAGTTATCTCTTCAGTAAAGAAGAATAGAGATTCTTAGTTGACACTGCCAGCAACGCAGTGCCGACAATGATAACTACAGAAAGGGCATTAATGGTCGGCGAGACACCGAAGCGGATCATGGAGAAGATGTGTAAAGGCAACGTAGAGGAACCTGGCCCTGCGACAAAGAAGGTGATGACAAAATCCTCCAACGATAACGTTATTGCCAGCAGCAGCCCAGCGATGATGCCTGGCATGGAAATCGGCAACAGGATACGGAAGAGCATAGCCAATTCACTTGCTCCCAGATCATAGGCTGCTTCAATGATAGAAAAATCAAATTCCTCCAACCTAGCCATCACCGTCATTAAAACAAAGGGTATGTTGAAGGTAACATGCGCAAGAAACACGGTAAGCAGGCTCAGATTTAGGCCGATCTTGTTGAAGAAGATGAGAATCGACACGCCGATGATGATTTCCGGCAGGATGATCGGGAAAAAGGTCAGGGTTTGAATCGCCTTTTTCATCCTGAAGTTGTACCAGCAGAGACCGATGGCACCCAGCGAGCCAATGACAGTGGCAACTGCTGCGGAAGAAATGGCGATAATGAAACTATTGTAAAAACTGTGCCAGAGCGACTCTGAATTATAAAACAGCTCATGGTACCATGTCAGGGAAAATCCTTCCCAACGCATAGACTTGGAGCTATTAAACGAGGAAATGACCAGAATGGCCAGTGGAATATGCAAAAAGAGGGTGACAAAGAGAAAAACACCCAGCGAGAACTTTCCTGGTTTCGTCATCTACAGCTCCTTCTTGTTTTGCGAGCGCATGAATAAAAATACGGCAATCATGGTCACAGAAGTCAGAACCACAGACATCGAGGAGGCGAGCGGCCAGTTTCTGGTTATATTTAGCTCGCGCTCAATAAGATTGCCCAACATCCAGTCGCCTGTGCCTCCCACCAGCTTCGGAACGGCGAAATTTCCAAAGATAGGAATAAATGTAAAGAGAATAGCGGTGGTAATGCCGGTACGGATATTGGGGATCATAATCTTCCAGAGAGCTGTTATCTTTGACGCACCAAGATCCATCGCCGCTTCGATCAACGAAAAATCAAATTTCTCAATAGTCGAATAGAGAGGAAAGATGGCAAAGGGAATCGTTGTATAGACGATGACAAGAATAATAGCGTAGCGGTTGTAGAGGAATTGAATATCTGTATCAATCAGACCGGTTGAGAGCAGAAAGCTATTGAGCAAGCCATTTCGACCGAGAATGGCAATCCACGCATAAATCCTGATCAGAAAATTGGTCCAGAAAGGAATAATGATCAGCATGAGCAAAAGATTCTTCTGCGAGCTTCTGGCGATGTAATACGCCGTGGGCAGGGCAAGCGCAACAATGATTGCTGTGGAGGCCACCGCAATGATGATTGTATTGAGCAGCACCTTGAGCACAGCCGTGTTAAGCAAGGACCGGTAGGCTTCAAGCGAGAAGCGCATCACCACGCCGCCATACAGCCCTTTTTCGAGAAAACTGTAACTCAGGGTGATAAGCAGCGGCACTGAGAGGAAGGCACAAAGCCAAAAGGCGATTGGCGCAACATAGATTGGCCCATAATTCTTCCGCATTTACTTCTTGACCTCCACCATAAAGCTGTCTTTGGTGTTCCACCAGATGCAGACTTTGTCCTTCCAAGAGATCGGTTTCTCATCCATGAAATACTGCACATGCTGGCGGAAGACAATCAGCGGTTCTTTATTTTGGCTGACGCGGACAAAATATTTCGTCTGAAAGCCAGTATAAATCATATCCTCTACTGTTCCTTGAAGCACATTGACATCAGGTGGCAGATTACCTGGCTTTTCCGGGGCAATGCGAATCTTTTCAGGCCGTACTGTTACTGCCACTTCGCTGCCTTCTTGCACTGGTTTATCAAGATAGATGTTAAAGTTGCCATAGTCAGGCGAGGCAAAGACAGCATGTTCGGCATCAGTCACCGCCGCGATCTGGCCTTTGAGGTAATTCGTCTCACCAATAAAACGGGCAACAAACTCATTGGCCGGGCTTTCATAGATTTCAGCAGGTGTACCGATCTGCTGAATTTCCCCTTTATTGAGCACGCAGACCTGATCTGACACGCTCAAGGCTTCTGCCTGATCATGCGTGACATAAATAAAAGTGATGCCAACTTTATCATGAATGGCATCCAGCTCCAGCAGCATGTGCTGGCGCAATTTAGCATCTAAGGCAGACAGCGGCTCATCAAGAAGCAGCACCTGTGGTTTGTTGATCAAGGCGCGGGCGATAGCCACCCGCTGCTTTTGGCCGCCAGAAAGCTGGCGCGGATATTTTTTGCTCTCGGTCTCCATCTTGACTAAGGCGAGATTCTCCTCCACAGCTCTTTTGATTTCTGTCGAGGCAACCTTTTTCAGGCGGAGAGCAAAAGCAACGTTTTCAAAGACAGTCAGATGCGGAAACAGGGCGTAATTTTGAAAGATAGTGTTGACATGCCGTTTGTTCGGCGGCAGAGGCAGCACATTCACGTCGTCAAAATAAACAGCTCCCTCGGTCGGCATTTCAAAGCCGGCGATGATCCGCAGCAGCGTGGTTTTGCCGCACCCAGAAGGCCCCAGCAAGGAATAGAAGCCGCCCTTGCTGATGGTCAGCGACGTGTTTTTCAAAGCAAAAAAGTCGCCGAAATTTTTCGAGACATTCTCTATTGTGACTTGACTGCTTTTCACAGAATCAACCCGCTGGTGATGAAATAGCATCTCTTCCGACCGCTACGGCGGCAGACACGCATTTCGTTGCAATGAATATAATTTTGACCCAAAATAACCAATAGATAGAATATGATGCAAAATACTCGTCTTCAGCCCCTCTTGTCAAGATAAAATCTCGTGCGGGGAGCCTTGATTCTGCTATTTCAGATTGACTTTCCCCTATTCTCTCTCGTATTGTTTGTTAGAATAGAACAGGATGCCGCTGAAGGCAGCATTCCGGCATGTGCGCAAAGAAGCTCGATATGCCGGAAAAACAGAAGATTTCTGGAGCACAGATGGTGTGCTTGAAAAAGATTGGTGAAAAAATGACAACCACATTTTTGCGCGTTCTGCGCTATTTCTCGCCCGTGTGTTTTTTGCTGCTCTGCTGCATAACTTCTGTGCTCGCCGCAGAAGGTGGCAGTCCCAGCCTCGACATTCCAGCTTTCTGGATCTCCCCGTTTGCCGCGCTGCTGCTCTGTATCGCTGTGTTGCCGCTGGTGGCGCATCATTGGTGGGAGAGCAACCGCAACCGCGCCTTAGTAAGCGGCTTTTTCGCCCTTATCTTTGCCGCCTATATGCTGATTGCCTTTGGTCAGGCGGGCGGAGTAGCCCTTCTGCACGCCGTGCTCTATGAATATCTACCTTTCATCGTCCTATTGGCCGCGCTCTTCGTCATTTCCGGCGGCATCTATATCAAAGGTTCGCTGGCCGGAACGCCACTCTCTAACTCAGCCATTTTGATCATTGGCGGAATTTTAGCCAGCTTCATCGGCACCACCGGGGCCTCAATGGTACTGATCCGTCCGCTGCTGCGAGCGAACCAAGCGCGGGAGAAAAAAGTCCACCTGGTCGTCTTCTTCATCTTTGTGGTTTCTAACTGCGGCGGCTTGCTGACCCCGCTCGGCGATCCACCGCTTTTCCTCGGCTTTCTCAAAGGCGTACCTTTTAGCTGGACCATGCGACTGTGGAAGGAATGGCTTTTGGTTAACATCATCTTAATTGTCCTCGGCAACGTGGTCGATCAGTACATCTTTGACCGAGAGGAAAAAGAACGCAAAGGCTCGCAACTGGAGCAGGTGATGGAGCATGAGCCGCTGGGTATTCTCGGCTGGCACAATTTTCTTTTTCTCACAGGCATAGTGCTAGTCATCCTTGGTAAAGGGCAGAGCTGGGGTGGCGAATGGCCGTTCGGTGTGCAGGAAATTTTAATGACCGTGATTACGCTGGCTGCTTATTTTAGCACGAAAAAGGAAATCCGGGCTGCCAACTGCTTCACCTTTGCGCCAATCATCGAGGTAGCGGTGCTGTTCGCGGGCATTTTCATTACGATGATTGCCCCGCTGACCGTGCTGAATGTTCACGGCAAGGAATTGGGCCTAACTGAGCCGTGGCAGTATTTTTGGGGCACCGGCCTGCTTTCCAGCTTTCTTGACAACGCGCCAACTTATCTGACCTTTGCTGCTACCGCCGCAGGCAGCATGGGCGTGAGCGTGGAGAGCCAGAAATATTTGGCGGAATTCCTCGCCGCTGGCGGCACGCAAGCAGCGGAAATCCTAGTTGCCATTTCTTGCGGTGCGGTTTTCATGGGCGCAAACACCTACATCGGCAATGGCCCGAATTTCATGGTCAAGGCCATTGCTGAAGAGAATAAAGTCAAGATGCCGAGTTTCTTTGGCTACATGGCGTGGTCAGGTGCAATCCTGATGCCGATTTTCCTTGTCGTGACGCTGGTGTTCTTTTGATGAAGTTTCGGCGAGGAGAATAGAAAAAAGAAGATAGCGGTATGGGGTCATCTCAGAAAACATCTTCCGCTATCGTTGGAGGGTCGTTCAGTTCTGGAATTGACCTGTCTTCACACTAGCGGACACGTTTTATTCCCTAAGTAGCCCTTTTGAAGAAGAGCGGCTCGTAGTTGTCCGGCGACTGATAACTGATCGCCGAATGCCGCCGTTGGCGGTTGTAAAAGCCTTCGATGTACCAAAA
>NZ_JBLWEO010000029.1:0-84036 GCF_048287395.1 Candidatus Electronema sp. PJ
GACATTGAGCAGTCAGGTATTCATCTAAATCCTGTCAGAAAGAGAAATTCAAAAAGAAAATACGAAAATCCATCAGAAAATGGAGTCAAATTCATCCGAAAGCGCATCAAATCGGCATTCAGCGTCATCACTCAAAGATTTACAGCTCATATTCATGCTGTCACCTCGCATGGCTTTGAATTGAAGTTTTTTTTATCTTGGCTTATGGCATTGAAAAGGCAATGTTATAGGTCACAACTTGAGTTAGCATAAGAGCATGGGTCTGCTTGACAGTGAAGAGTTGCTTGACCTGCTCCTTGGGCAGCGTTTGCTCAACGAGCAACAGAAGCGGTTTGTCCTCCGTAACAAGGAGCGGCAACAGCAGCAACTGATTAAACTCCAAGGAGGTCAGAAGCAAGGGGGCGGTTTGGCCAGCCGGGGCTATCCTGACCTGGCGGATATTGTGGCCTCTATGCACTTGGAGGTTCCTGGCAGCAAAAATAAAATCCTTACTGAGGAAATGGTGATGCGGGCAGTCGCGCACCATTGCAACATCCCCTTCAAAAAGCTCGATCCACTCGAGCTGGATATCGCGGTTGTCACTAAGACGATTCCCCGCTCCTTTGCCATCAGCCATTTGATTCTGCCCTTCGAGATGCGCAATGGCGTACTTCAGGTTGTCACCTACGACCCGGAGAACAAAAGTGCGCTGGAGGACATTGAACAGGTCAATCAGGTCAAAGTCAATCCTTGGTTGAGCACCCGCTCCGACATCAAAAAGATTCTGTCGGAGTTTTTCGGCTTTCAGCAGTCAATCACTGCCGCAGAAAACCAGTTCAGCAGCGCAGGCAGCGGGCCAGCAGTCGATATTGGCAATTTGGAGCAGTATGTCAAGCTGTCAAGCACAGAACTCAGCTCTACTGACCAGCATATCAAGGCAGCGGTCAATCATCTCTTCAAATATGCCATTGATCAGCGGGCCAGCGATATCCATATTGAGCCAAAGCGGGAAGCCTGCTTAGTTCGCTACCGCATTGACGGCATTTTGCACACCATCTACAAGCTGCCCAAGGCGGTGCATTCAGCCATCACCTCCCGGATTAAAACCTTAGCCCGCCTAGACATCGCTGAGAAGCGACGGCCCCAGGATGGCAGGATCAAAATCAGCCAGCACGACGGCAAAGAAGTCGAGCTGCGCGTCTCGACCATCCCGGTCTCGTTCGGTGAAAAGACCGTCATGCGTATTTTGGACTCCAGCGTCATCTTTCAGGACATTGATGACATGGGTTTTTCCAAGCGCGACCGAGCAGTGTACAACACCTTCATGACTGCCCACCACGGCATCGTCTTTGTCACTGGCCCGACAGGCAGCGGTAAGTCAACCACCCTGTATTCCACGCTCAAAAAAGTCTCTACGCCGGAGATCAACATCATCACCGTCGAAGACCCGGTGGAAATGGTGCATGAGGACTTCAATCAGATCGCTGTGCAGCCGCAGATTGATGTCACCTTCTCGACTATTCTCCGCAACATCCTCCGCCAAGACCCAGATATCATCATGATCGGCGAGATTCGCGACCTGGAAACCGCTACCCACGCGGTACAGGCCGCTTTGACCGGCCATCTCGTTTTTTCCACCCTCCACACCAACGATGCTGTCTCCACGGTCATCCGTTTGCAAGACCTTGGCTTGGAGCCATTCCTGATTGCCTCGACTATGCTCGGCTCCCTGGCCCAGCGCTTGGTGCGCAAAATCTGTCCGCATTGCCTTGAGGGCTATCCAGAAGAGATTAGCGAGCTGCAACGGATGGGCTTTCCCGTTTCTGGCCAAGGCCAGATTGAACTGAAGCGCGGCAAAGGCTGTAAAGAGTGCCGAAAGACCGGTTACGCCGGGCGGATGGGCATCTTTGAGATCTTTCCCATGTCAGACAAATTGAAAAAGCTGGTTGCTGACAAGGCTACAGATGCCGAGTTGCGGCAAGCAGCGATTCGCGAGGGCATGACCACCTTAAAGGAAGATGCCTGGCAAAAGGTCAAGGACGGCAAAACCACAGTGGAAGAAGTGATGCGGGTCTGCGGGGATGTGTAACTACAAGCTGAGTAAGTTCAACTGATCACGCTCTTTCAAGCAACTGAGTAAGGCCGCGTAAACCTCCTTTCCTGCTCGTTTCCAAAGGAGTTTGGCTTGGCAACAGAGGAGTTCTGCCGACTTGCAAAGGAGTTGTACTCGGCAAGAAAGGAGTCTGGCCGACTAACAAAGCAGTTTGGCCAAGCCGCAGAGGAGTTTTGCCGACCTAGAAAGGAGTTTGAGTCGGCCAGACTCCTTTGTGGCTAAACAGGAAAGGAGTTTGGCCAAGCCGAACTCCTTTTCTACCGAGTACAACTCCTTTCTTGCCAAGCCAAACTCCTTGGCAAGCGAGTAATACTCTTCCCTGAGTAAGCCGAAAACAGTGCCGAACTCCTCTGCAAGCAGAAAAAGGAACAACGTATCCCTATAACGTTTGTTCTGCTTCATACCTAGGTTAATCAATTGTTTGACAACCAAAACCCCGCTCTTGTTGGCCTAAATAGCGGCGATGCCGCCCTGCGTATTGCCCGCCAGCAGGCGATACAGCAGCAGACTCTCTGCTGCCTAGTTCCAGCAGACGAGCTACTTGAGCCGCTGGCCCGAGACATCAGCCTGTTCACCAGCGTGCCAGTGCTGCTGTATCCAGCCTTTGAGATCCCGCCCTATGCCCGCCTCAACCCTGACCCGCGCACCACGGCTGCCCGCCTGGCTGCTCTGCATTTCCTGCACGAGCGCAACCAGTCTGGCATCATTCTCGCCTCAGCAGAAGCAGTATTGCGCCGAGTTTTGCCCGGCCAGCTGCTCAACGAGCACTGCGAACTGGTCATGGCTGGGGAAGAAACCGATAAGGAGTCTCTGGTTGCCGAGCTGATCCGCAGTGGCTGCCAGTCCTGTGAGCTAGTACAGCAGCCCGGTGACTTAGCAGTGCGTGGCGAGTTGATTGACTGCTTTTTGCCCTTCTTTCAACCTGCTTTAGAAGGCAAATTTCTCCGTCTGGCCTTCCAGGGTGACAAGGTTGCCTCAATCCGGGTGGTTGATCCCCTGACGCAACGCTCTGAGGAAGAGCTAGCAGAGGCGATTCTCCTGCCTGCATCCGATATCCTCTTTCCCGGCAATAAGGCAAATCTGGCGCAATGGCAGCAGGAGTTGGGGCAACGAGCTGCGGCCTTGGGCTTTAGCGATGCTGTTGCTTTACAGCAGCTGCACAGCCAGAGCCGTTTTCCTGGTATCGAGTTTCTACTGCCCTTGGTCTGCCCAGAACCGCAGACCTTGTTTGATTATCTGCCTCCTGGCGCAACCTGTGTGGTGCACGATCCGGTCGCCGTTGCCGAGAAGGTCAGTTTAGTTTGGGAGAGGATAGAGCGCAACTGTGCCGAGGCCGCTGAACAAGGCTTTGCCCTGCCGCCAAAAAGCCTGTTCCTCAGTGCTTCAGAGTTGGAGCGGCGGTTGGCGGAACGACCGCGCCTTGATCTTGGCCCTGGCTTAGGTGCAAACCAGCCACAGGCTAGCGGCCATGCCCGGCTCCAACAAGAAATCGAGTTGGAACGCCAACAGCGGGGTGTGATTGCGCCTTTAGCCGAGCAACTGGCCAACTGGCTGCGGGCTGGCGAGACCGCTCTTCTGGCCTGCCGCTCCAGCCTGCAAGCCGAGCATCTGGAAGAGCTGCTCAAAGGCTGCGGCCTGCCTTCGCAGCGAGTTACAAGCCCTCTGGATTTAGCCAGCTGTCCGCGCGGGAAGCTGCTTTTGGTCGAACACCCGCTCTCGCAGGGCTTTGACCTGCCTGATGAGGGCCTGCATATCCTGTCTGCCGCTGAGTTGTTTGGTGAAAAGCGGCTTGGCCCGCAAAGCCATCGTCGCAAGGGCCGCGCCGCGCAAGCTGAGGCCCTCACTCTGGATGACATCGAGGTTGGCGACACTGCTGTCCACCGCGATCATGGTCTTGCCTGCTGCCAAGGCTTAGTCAATATGGAATTTGCCGGTGGTCAGCGGGGCGATTTCCTTTTGCTCGAGTTTCTTGGCAATGACCGCCTCTATGTGCCGGTTGATCAGCTGCATTTAGTCAGCCGCTACCAGGGTCTCAGTGATGAGCAGCCCAAACTCGACAAGCTCGGCTCCTCGCGCTGGCAAACAGCCAAGCGTAAAGTGACTGATGCTGTCTGGGAAAAGGCGCAGGAGCTGCTTGACATCTATGCTCGCCGGGAACTGCGCCAAGGCCACAGCTTTCAGCCGCCTGGTAGCTTATATCAGCAGATCGCGGAATCCTTTCCTTATGATGAAACAGCAGGCCAGGCCGCTGCGATCAACGATGTACTCCGGGATCTCCAGGCTCCAAAGCCTATGGACCGACTTGTCTGCGGTGATGTCGGCTATGGCAAGACTGAGGTGGCAGTACGGGCCGCGTGCAAGGTGATTGAAGATGGCTTGCAGGTGGCAGTTCTCGTACCAACCACAGTGCTCGCAGAACAGCACACCGCCACCTTTCGAGAACGCTTTGCTGGCTTTGGCATTCAGGTGGCCTGCCTCAGCCGCTTCCGCAGTACAAAGGAACAGAATCAGATTATCCGCGATCTCAAGGAAGGCCGCATCAACCTGATTGTGGGTACGCATCGGCTTCTCTCAACCAGCACGGTTTTCCACAACCTGGGCCTGCTGATCGTGGATGAAGAACATCGCTTTGGGGTCTCCCACAAGGAGCAGCTCAAGCGATTGAGGGCTGAGGTGGATGTTCTCACCCTTACCGCCACGCCAATCCCCCGTACCTTGCAGATGTCCCTGCTTGGCATCCGAGATCTCTCGGTCATTTCCACCCCGCCGCAACATCGTCGGGCGGTTAAAACCTTCTTGGCCCGCAAAGATGATCTGGTCATCCGCGAAGCCTTGCAGCAGGAGCTGACACGCGGCGGCCAGGTCTTCTTTATCCACAATCACATCCAGTCGATTTACAGCCTGGCCGAGCATCTGCATCAGCTTGCCCCGACTGCCCGGATTGCCGTGGCGCATGGCCAGATGCCTGGGCACGAACTGGAAGAGATCATGGTCAACTTTATCAGTCACGCCACAGATGTACTGGTTTGCACCACGATTGTCGAATCTGGCTTGGACATTGCCAACGCTAATACCATCATTATCAATCGGGCAGAGCGGATTGGACTCGCTGATATCTACCAATTACGCGGTCGGGTGGGCCGAGCAACCCGGCAAAGCTACGCCTATCTGCTGGTGCCTGATGTAGAACAGCTTACTGCTGAGGCTGAGAAGCGTCTGCGTGCCCTCATGGATTGTTCAGAGTTAGGCAGCGGCTTTAAATTGGCGATGAACGATCTACAAATACGCGGTGGCGGCAGTTTGTTGGGGGAATCACAGTCTGGCCACATCGCCGCAGTCGGTTATGATCTCTACCTGGAGCTGCTACAATCCACCGTGGCTGATTTGAAGAACCAAGCCAGCCAAGGCAAGCTGCCAGCAGCCGTGCTCGAACCCGAAATCAAGCTGCCTGTGGCGGCCTTTCTGCCTGATAACTTTGTGCGTGAACCTGGCTTGCGCTATCGTCTCTATCGGCGGCTTTCTGTAGCCAGCAAGAACGGAGCCGAGCAGCTTGCTGACCTGCACGACGAGCTGGTGGATCGCTTTGGCCCGCTGCCGCCGGAAGCCCAAACCCTGTTTGCGCTCTTGCGCTTAAAAGTGCGGCTGCGTAACCTCGGCATCAGCAAGCTTGAACAGGCACCAGTGGGGCTGGTCTTCAGTTTCAGCGAGACAACCAGCATCATGCCAGAGACCCTGCTGGCCTTGATCGAGCAATGCCGCCCTAAGCAGTCAAAGCCCTTGCTGCGCGGCCAGAAACCAATGCCAGAACCAGTGCGTCTCACCCCAGATGGCCGACTGATTGTCGCCCGCAACAACGAGCAAGACCTCTTTGAGCAAATCAACGACCTCCTGCGCCGTTTGGGAAGCAAGGATTGAGCACTGCCCTTACTGCCCTGCCATCTTGCTTTTCAGTTTATCGTAGTTTTCCTGAAGCTACTCGCTGTCCTGTTTCATTAATCTGGCGATTTCCTCCTGAAGAATCGGCAAATATTTGACAACAGCTCCCCAGACTATCGCGTCATCAATCTTATCATACCCGTGAATCACTCTGTTTCGCATTGAGATGATCTGTATTTTGTATGAAATAGGAATGTCAGGCTCTATTTTGTCTATTCTATTCATCGCCTCTCCGATGATCTCGAATTCCCTCTCCACGGCACGGCGCAGCATCTTGCTACCGAGATAGGAGCTGAAATCTCTTTTCTCGCCGAGGTAGCTGAAGATCGAGGCAATGGCTTCACGCATGTCGTAGAGATATTTTCCAATCAACTCATCCATAGATTTTCACCTTTGTCCGGTTGATCGCCTTGATAAAAAAGGGGTTGGCAAGGGAATTTTCTGTGACCAGATCAACCTTGCGCTGCAAGAGCCGTTCAAATTCCTCGGCGATACGGAAATAATTGTCGGCATAATCGCCAAAATCCATCGGCTCAAAGGCGATGAGCAGGTCAATGTCGCTAGAAGGCGAGAACCGGTCTGTGCAAACCGAGCCAAAAGCGAACATCTGTCGCACCTTGTGGCTGGCGCATAAGGCACTAATCTTGTCGAAGTTGTCGCTGATGATTTTATTCACGTTCTGCATGAATTCATGGCCCTGTCATTGCTGCCCGGCCAGCTTGCGTTTCAGTGCGGCGTAGTTTTCCTGGCCAGCATCAAGATTCGGATGACCGTTGGGGAATTTTACCCTAAGAATGGCGAGGCAGCGTTGATACAGCGGCTCGGCTTCGGCGTATTTTTCCTGTTTCTCATACAGCAAGGCCAGATTGTTCAGGGTGGTTGCCACATCGGGATGGTCTTTGCCAAGGCTCTTTTCCGTTATCTCCAGCGAACGCTTATACAACGGTTCGGCTATTTCATAACAGTCTTGAGCATCATACAGTCCTGCCAGATTGTTCAGAGTGGTTGCCACCTCAAAATGCTCTTTACCAAGAGTTTTTTCATAAATCTCCAGCGAACGCCTGTACAGCGGCTCTGCTTCATCTTGTCGGTTTTGCTGACAATACAGTTCCGCTAATTTGTTTAAGCTTCGCGCCACCTCAGGATGTTCTTTACCAAGAGTTTCTTCCCTAATCTCCAGTAAACGCCTCTGTAGTGGCTCTGCTTCGGCATATTTTCCCTGCTGATAATACACTCCAGCCAGATTGTTCAGGCTTTGCACCAGATCAGGATGATCTTTACCAAGAATTTTTTCCCTGATCTCCAGCGAACGCCTGAGCAGCTGCTCCGCTTCATCTTGTCGGCCATGATGATAATACAGTTCGACCAAATTGCTCAGGATCGTTTCCACATTCTGATGCTCCTTGCCGAAGGCGTTTTCCATTATTTCCAGAGAACGTTTGTACAGCGACTCAGCTTCATCATAGAGGCCTTTAGAGTAATATATCCGACCAAGATTGCTCATGATGGCTGCCACATGGGGATGATCTTTGCCTAGGGCTTTTTCTTTTATCTCCAGCAAACGTTTGAGCAGAGGCTCAGCTTCTTTGTATTTTCCCTGCTGATAATACAGGTTAGTCAAATTGTTTAGAGTTTCTGCCACCCCAGGATGATCTTTGCCAAGGCTATTTTCTTTAACCTCCAGCAAACGCTTGAGCAGCGGCTCCGATTCCTTGTAGCGACCCTGCGTCCAATACAGTTCCACTAGCTTATTCAGGCTTTCTATTACCTCTGGATGATCTTTGCCTAGGGATTTTTCCTTTATCTCCAGATTACGCTTGTAATGTAACTCAGTTGTTTCCTTAGTTAGCTGAGTAGCTCCCTTCAGACTCAAGATAAAACCGCCAGCTATCGCCATTGCTGCTAGGACAAATAGAAAATTCATCCCCTCGGTTAACAGCGGAACTATTGCCGAGCTAAAAAATAGCTTGATGATCAGGGCGAAGACAAACAGCCCAAACCCAGCCAGCACCAGCGGGTGCTTCAAATGCTCAATCCAAACGCTCATCTCTTTCATGTGTTCCTCCTCTTTCTGTGTTGTGCTAACTAACTCCTACCGTATCCGCCTATTATTGCTGAAAAGTGACAAATTTTCAAAAGAAATGCAGTGGCAGCCCTTGCTTTCCTTCTCGCGTTCCTTTTTAAGCATAGATTACTTCCGTACAACCCCCTAAGCCTGCATGTGCAGCTGTTTTACAACGTCCAAAAGCAGCATTCACTCGTTTGTCTGGAGCTTTCCGACATCCAAAATATCCATTCAGACGTATGAATAGAGCTTTTGCATCTTCCGAATCAGCATTCACTCGTTTACTTGGAGCTTTCCAACATCCAAAATCTCCATTCAGACGTGTAAATAGAGCCTTTGCACGTTCCGAAGCAGCGTTTACTCGTTTACCTGGAGCTTTCCGACATCCAAAATCTCCATTTATACGTGTGAACGGAGCTTTTGCATGTTTAAAAGCAGCATTTACTCGTCTGATTGCTCCTAACAAACGAGTAAATGCTCCAAACACTCGTTGAAAACCTGGTTGCGCACGAGTAAAAACCGGGTCGAAACCAGCTCAATCGCTTTAGAGGCGGTTTCTTCTGACAAAGATTGTTGACAGTTCCGAGAAAATAGCATTCCGTTGTACTTTAGAGGGAAATTCATCTGGTAATTATGATCGGCGAGATACTTCCGAGCAGCTGAAGTTTCCTGAAATTCTTTTTTCCTGGAGCAACAATGAAAGCACTGCAAGCTATCGGCATGATTGGCGGCGGCCAAATGGGTGAGGCCTTGATTAAAGGGCTGCTTGCCTCTGGCCTAACTGAGGCGCATCAGATTATTGTGGCCGAGCCTTCGGCTTTACGCCAGAAATACCTCGAAACAATCTATAAGGTGCAAACCACAGAGTCTGCCGAGCTGCTGGCGCAAAAGAGCCGGATCCTGATTCTGGCAGTCAAGCCGCAGATCATGGAGTCGGTGCTGGCTTTGTACCGCGAGCATCTGCGTGCAGAGCATCTCATCATCTCGATTGCCGCTGGCATCACGCTCAGACAGCTTGAACAGGGACTGGGTGAGCAACGGCGCATCATTCGCGTCATGCCCAACACGCCAGCCTTGGTTTTGGCCGGAGCTTCAGCGATGAGCGGCAACAAAAATATCCGCCAGGAAGACATGGCACTCTGTAGCCAGATCTTTTCTGCGGTTGGCACCTGCGCTGAAGTGCCAGAAAACCTACTTGATGCGGTTACTGGCCTGAGTGGTTCCGGGCCTGGCTATGTGTTTACCTTTTTAGAGGCAATGATTGACGGCGGGGTGTTGGCAGGCATTCCCCGGCCTTTGGCGGAACAGCTGGCTTTGCAAACGCTCTACGGCTCGGCCAAGCTGGCAATGGAAACTAAAGAACCCGCAGCGGTGCTCAAAGGAAGAGTAACCTCACCTGGCGGCACAACCATTGCTGGTCTTCAGGTGATGGAGCGAGATGGCTTACGCGGCACCGTCATGGCAGCAATCAAAGTCGCTACAGACCGCTCCAAAGAGCTGGGCAACTAAATGCGCATCCGCCGCGTCGGCATTATCATCCGCAAGGACTCCCCAGTAGTGCAGCGGATTGGTGAAGAACTGGCTGCTTGGTTTGCGCAACACTGTGTCCAGGCAGAATTGGACAAGATTGAGCCAGACATGGACTTGCTGACCATCCTGGGTGGGGATGGTACCTTACTGCATGTGGCTGATCAGGCCGCTCATTACGGTATTCCAGTGGTGGGCATCAATCTGGGCCATCTCGGTTTTCTTACTGAGGTGGCAGCAGAGGAGATGTATCCAGCTTTGGCGGAAATTCTCAACGCTAAGGCCGAGATTGAAGAGCGGCTGATGCTCAAGGCCCAGCTTTTAGATGAGACGGGGCTAGCCATAGGCCAGCCGTGGTTTGCTTTGAACGAAGTGGTGATTCTCAAAGGCAGCACTGAGCCGCTGCTGCGCCTGTGCTGCTGGGCTGATGAGGAATACGTGGCGACCTACAAGGCGGATGGCCTGATTATCTCCACGCCTACGGGATCTACAGCCTATAATCTCTCGGCAGGCGGCCCTATTGCCCATGCCAAACTGGAGGCCATCCTGCTGACACCGATCTGTCCCTTTATGCTAGAGTCCCGGCCTGTACTGCTACCGCCGCAAATGCAGGTCACAGCCCAACTTGCCCGGCCTGCCAACAAGGTCAAGGTAATGGCCGACGGTAGATTGGCCTGGAACATGGAGGCCAACGCCTTTCTCACCGTGGAGGCCGCAGCCAAACCCCTGCGCTTGATCAGTTCACCGCATAAGGGCTACTTTGCTATCCTGCGCAGCAAACTCAACTGGGCCAGCTGCGACAATGGCAGCCCTTTGCCAGACTGTGTCCGCGTTGCCCAGTCACGCTGAGAGCTATTTTTTCTTCCGATGCAGGTTGAACTTCTTCATCTTATACTGGAGCAGGCTTTTGGTAATGCCGAGCTTCTCCGCTGCCCTGGCCTGAATCTGCTCTGACTCATCCAGAGCCTTCCGCACCAGCTTTTCTTCAATACCGTTCAAAATATCGCCGAGGGGCAAACCAGGTGGAATAAACTGATCCAGCTCTACGCCCGAACTCCATTCTTGTGCCGAGGGCAATTGACTGGAATCTGGCTGGACATCTTCGGCCTCAATCCGGTTGTTGTTGCAGAGAATAGCGGCCCGCTCAATGGTATTCTCCAGCTCGCGGATGTTCCCCTCCCAGGGCAGGCTGACTAAGAGGCGCATGGCCTCTGGCGTGATCTCAAACTTCTCCCGGTTCAGCCGCTTGCTGTTTTTCTCCATGAAATGATAGACTAAAGCTGGAACGTCATCCACCCGTTCCCGCAGCGGCGGCATTTGAATGCGGATGACATTGAGGCGATAGTAGAGGTCTTCGCGGAATTTGCCCTTATCCACCTCGTCTTTCAAGTCCTTATTGGTAGCAGCCAGGATGCGCACATCTACCTGAATAGTCTTGCTGCCGCCAACTCGCTCAAAGGCTTTTTCTTGGAGAACGCGGAGCAGTTTGGTTTGCAGAGGCAAGGCCATTTCGCCGATCTCGTCGAGAAAAAGGGTGCCGGTATCAGCCAATTCAAAGCGGCCTTTGCGCATAAAAGCGGCATCAGTGAATGAACCTTTCTCGTGGCCGAATAACTCGCTTTCTAACAAATTCTCGGATAAGGCCGCGCAGTTGACCGAGATGAACGGGGCTTCGTTACGCGGGCTGAGATTGTGAATAGCCCGGGCCACCAGCTCTTTACCTGTGCCTGACTCGCCGGTAATCAGCACCGAGGACAAAGCCGGGGCCACTTTTTCGATCAACCGATAGACTGCTAGCATGTTCTGGTTTTTGCCGATCATGCCGCCAAAGCCGGATTTCGGGGTTGCTTCGGTACGCAGGCGGTTGACCTCGCGGATCAGGCTGTAATGCTCAATTGCCTTGCGTACGGAAGCAACCAACGCCTCGTTAGAGAAGGGCTTGGCCAAGTACGTGAAGGCACCGAGGTGCATAGCCTCCACAGCTTTGCCTACTTCGGCGTAGGCTGTGACCAAAATCACCGGCAAATGGCGGTTTAACTCCTTGAGCCGGGCAAGCAGCTCGATGCCATCCATGCCCGGCATTTTCATATCGGAAAGCACGAGGTCCAGATCGGTCTCGCGGGCGATCTTTAGGGCAGCTGGGCCGCAATCAGCGGTGAAGACCTCGTAGTCCTCGTCGCGCAGCAGTTCAGAAAGAACAATCAGATAATTCGGTTCGTCGTCAACAACAAGGATGGTCTGCATAGTCTGGTGCGTTCAAATTTATACTTCGCTCAAATGGGGTCGGCAGCGCAGGCGCTCATGAAGCTGCGTGATGATGGTGTTTGGCGGGAAGAAACCAGTCGCGTGTCCTGCCAGGCCCTTGATCCGACTGTCGCCGTGATAGTCACTGCCGCCCGTGACCAGCAGTCGATGCTGCCGGGCTAGCCCGTTGAAGAGCTGAATCATCTGCCAGTTATGGCCAGGGTAGTATATCTCCAACCCGTCAAGATGTCGCTCTGCCAACTCACGGATGAGCTGCGGCTGGAGTTTCAAGGCTGGGTCGAGGATGCCGGGATGAGCTAACACTGCCACGCCGCCTGCTTCGTGTATTATAGCAATGGTTTCCGCTGCTGAATAGGCAAATCGGCTAAACCAGGCTGGTTTGTTTCTGCCAAGGTACAGGGAGAAAGCCTGGCCGGATGTTTGCACGCAGCCTTTGGCGATCAGTAAGCGGGCAATGTGTGGTCTGCCCGTTTGGCCGCAGGCAGACAGCCGCTCAGTCTCTTCCAGCGTGATGGGAACGCCGAGATCCGCCAGCTTGTCGATGATTTTCAGGTTGCGCTCAAGGCGGCCTTGCTGGAGTCGGGCGAGCGCAGCGTTCAACTCCGGGCTGTCTACATCAACGCCGTAGCCAAGGATATGGACACCATTGTCACCGTGCCGGGCACTGACTTCCAGGCCGCTGATAACGGTCACGCCGTGCTCTTGCCCAAGCCGCACCGCCTCCCGTACCCCTTCTACCGTGTCGTGATCGGTGAGGGCAAAGCCCGTCAGCTTGCCAGCCGCTGCCATGCCGATCAGCTGGGCCGGCGTGGCAATGCCGTCCGAATAGATGGAGTGTGTATGCAGGTCAACGCACATAGTTGGCAGATTGGCGAGAAAGAGTGCGGGAATACGCAAGGTGAAAATTCAAAATTTTAAACGAGAAATCCTAGAATTGCAAGACTGATTTGCGCTGGAGATCGAATGAAGAGGAGCGCGGCTTGTTTTCTGGCGCAGAGCAAGCAAGAGCAACTGACCCCACAGCGTGGTAAAGCCGGTTGAACAGCATTTTGGCCAGAAAACAAAGCAGTGTTGTTCAGTCACCAAGGAGTACGGCTTGGCCGGAAAGGAGTTTAGCTCGGCAAGAAAGGAGTGCGAGCAGCTTTGCAACGTGTAAATGCTCCATTCATACGTTTGTTTGGAGCTTTTGGATGTTGCTAATCTCTATTTATACGTGTGAACAGAGATTAGCAACGTACAAAACCAGCATTTACTCGTTTGTTAAGAGCTTTTTGATGTTCTGAAGCTGCTTTTGCACGTTCAAAAGCTCTGTTCACACGTCTGTTTAGAGCTTTTGAATGTTGCCGAGCTATTTTTACACGTGCAAATTGAGCATTCAGATGTTTGTTTGGAGCTTTTGGATGTTCCGAAGCTGCATTCACACGTGTGAAAACAGCTCCTCTACGAAGGGAAACTCGACGAAAACAGCTCGTTGTCGAGAGAACTTGACTGCTCTCAAGAGAAAAGAGGCGCAGGGGAAGTGTGATTGCCCTTGCTTGCCCAGGGCGGCGAGGCATTTCGAGTCATCTTCTTCCTTAGCTTGGGGCGACGTTTTGCTCCGCGACCTGCTCAGGACTGGCTGCGGCCTGGCCAAGACGGGCAACTACTTTCATGAGATGCTTTTGCAGGCCGATTTTTAACAGATCGTTGCCACGAACAGGCAGAGAAAGGCGAATTAGACTGCCCCTCTTTATATAAAGATGGTGGCCAATGGTTACGCGCTGCAATTCCCAGCCTTTTTCTTCCAGAAGTCGCCCAAATCGTTTGCCGCTCACTGCTTTCAAAATGCAATCTCCATCACTTTGTGTTGCCCTGTAACAGGGATGTCCTGAATCTCTGTGGTAAGACAGGCTTCAACCGCATCATAGATGTTGCTTAACAATTCATCAAAGGTTTCGCCCTGCGTCACGCAGCCAGGGATGGTTGGGACTTCTGCCCAGTAGCCACCTTCTTCCGCTTCATGGATCACAACTTTTAATTTCATGATTTCTTGTTACTTGTCTCAGCAGCTTGTTTTTGAGGAGCTGGATTTCACGCCTTTATCTTACCGTAAAATAAAACAGGCCGAAAGAGATTCCTCTCTTCCAGCCTGTTGATTCAGCTCTGCGTTGAAGGCGGCGAATTAAAACACGCCCTTCACCTTGCCGGTCTCCACATCAACGTCAATGCGGCGGTAAGCAGGGTCAGAGGCGGTGCCAGGCATCAGGGTGATTGCCCCGGCCACCGGCACGACAAAGCCTGCGCCCTTGTAGGTGAGGATGTCGCGGATAGGCAGCGTCCAGCCTTTCGGTGCGCCCTTCAGCTTAGGATCATGCGAGAGGGAGAGATGCGTCTTGACCATGCAGGTGGTCATCTGCTTCATCTCTGGGTCTGCCTCAAGCCGCTTCAGCTTGGCTTGCGCTTCCGGGGTGTAGCTCACGCCGTCGCCGCCGTACACTTCCTTGACAATCAGCTCGATGCGCTTGGAGAGCGGGGTCTCCAGATTGTAGAGGAACTTGAAGTCATTCGGCTCCTCACAGGCATCAATGACCGCATCAGCGAATTCCAGCGCGCCATCACCGCCGTATTGCCAGTGCTTGGACAGTGCAACTCGCGCGCCAGCGGCTTCACACATACGGCGCACGGCCTTGGTCTCGTTGTCGCTGTCCGTGTAGAAGGCGTTGATGCAGACTACTGGGTTGATACCCGCCTTCTTTACGGTTTCAATGTGGTGGATCAGGTTCTCGCAGCCCTTCTCCACCCAGCCGACGTTCTCGCCCTTGTACTCCTCCGGCATTGGACGGCCCGGCACCGGGATGGGCGCACCGCCGTGGCACTTGAGAGCACGGATGGTTGCGACTACTACGGCGCAGTTCGGCTTGAGGCCGGAGTAACGGCACTTGAGGTTCCAGAACTTCTCGAAGCCGATGTCCGCGCCGAAGCCAGACTCGGTGATGTTGTAGTCTGCCAACTTGAGGGCCACGCGGTCAGCAATGACTGAGGACTGACCAATGGCGATGTTCGCAAAAGGCCCTGCATGAACGATGACTGGCTGGCCTTCAATGGTCTGCATCAGATTTGGGTTGATTGCGTCCACCATCCACGCGGTCATGGCTCCAGCTACATCCAAGTCAGTGGCGGTGATTGGTCTGTCCTGCTTATCATAAGCCATGACCATCCTGCCGATACGCTCACGCATGTCTTTCAGGTCTTTGGCAATGGAGAGGATCGCCATGATCTCCGAGCTGACCGCGATGTTGAAGCCAGACTGCATGGTCATGCCATCTGATGTGCCGCCAAGACCAATGGTGATGTTGCGCAGGGCCTGGGCGCAGTAGTCCATGATCCAGCGGAACTCGACCTTCTTCGGATGGATGTCAAGACGGCGCAGGCCGCGCTGGGCAAGCTGCTCGTCGGTGTAGTTGCTCTCATGCTGCATCCGCGAGGTCAGCGCGACCATGCCCAAGTTATGGGCGTTCATGATTGCGTTGATGTCGCCGGTCATGCCGAGCGAAAAAGGTGTCAGCGGCACGCACTGCGACAAACCGCCGCCTGCTGCCGAGCCTTTGATGTTCATGGTCGGGCCGCCAGATGGCTGGCGGATAGCACCGACCACCGACTTGCCCCGCTTGCCCATGCCCTGTACTAAGCCCATTGAGCAGGTTGATTTGCCCTCGCCCAGCGGGGTCGGGGTGATGGCGGTCACGTCGATGTACTTGCCATCGGGCCGGTCTTTCAGTCGCTCAAGGATTTTGCGGTAATCCAGCTTGGCTAAATAATGGCCGTGCGGCAGCAGCTCTTCCTTGCCTAAGCCGAGCTGCTCACTCAGCGCATAGACAGTTTTCATATTGCTTTCAGCGGCTTCGGCAATTTCCCAGTCGGCGTGTTTGGTGGGATCCAGAGGCATTTTGGTTCTCCTGTTCAGGTTAAAAAGGAAAGTTAAGGGTTAAAAATTGAGTGGCGTATGCAAAAGCACCAGAGTGGTGCGGCTCGTCTATTTGGCGACATATCTTGATAGCAAGTTTTGAACGTATTGTCAATGATTAGCAACGTGGGTGAGCTGGAACAATTGCTGAAGCTGGCCAGGCAGATCAACGTATCGGTAGGAAGTGGCAAAAAATTGCAACGAGGATTGGCAAGGTAGGTCGCAAGCGAGATTCGGACATTCTCTCGCGGCGTTATTGACTGCTGCCAGCTCGGTCAATCATCGCTTTCACATCAGGGACAGTATTTATAGCCTGAAGTTGAATTTCTGGATGCTGATTTTTAAACACCCGAAAAACTTCGTCAGCAAAGGCCTGGCCAATAAAATCTATTCCGGTAAAATCAAAAATAACTGTATTAAATCGGTCTATTCTTACCAAAAGCCTTTTGGCTTGTGAACGAGAAACAAGACTTTCGTTGCCGTAAAGTGCCAGAGATACCGGTACAATTGTTTTATTAAAAGCATAATCATCCCCAGAGGTAAAACTGTCAAAGATTGCTTTAATATTTCGCGAGGAATTGTTTGCTATTTTCATGAAAACAGCTGTTCCTCTTTCAAGAGGATCACATTCAAGTATCCAGTCTTCCGGTTTGTTCCATTTATGGGAAAAATATACCCCGCCTGAAAAAATTGCATATCTGTCAAACATTCGAGATGAAAAAAAGATTCCTTGACCTGTGTGGTGTTCAGGTGCGGTAGTTAATTTCCCTTTTGCAAGTTCCAGGACAGCTTGGCGTTCATCGTTGAGATGAAATTTTTCTTGAATTTTCTTGAAGATTCCAATGCCATCGTCAAAAATAAGTATTTCTGAATGCAGAGGATATTTTTCAATAGAAATTGATACAGAGTGACCTTGAGAGTGATCAATAGCATTGTTCAACATTTCCGTAAAACCATAGCTCAATATTTGTGTTACGTTATTAGGTAGCACGCCAAGTATTGGCATGGCAAAATTCATCCACACTCGATCTTCTTCCAGCCCTGAAAGAATAAAACTTTCTACCTTCTTAACGAGTGGGTGGAGGCGATAGATTCTGTTGCAGGTATTTCCCTCCACTGCAATGGATTTCTGTTCAATTAGCCTTTTGATATGATTATTAACAGCTTGCCTTGTTATGCCAAAATGATCGGCTGCAACAACTGCTATATCTCTTGGATGCTCTTCAACATTGGTTAGAATGAATTGCCGGATATTCTCTCCGCGCGTGCGTACACCTGCCATGATGTTACCCTGTGTTGATTTTGGTGCAAACGAGTGCTTCAAATAGCGATAGAAGCACGGCTCGTGTTTTTCTCGCTATACTTTGCTAGCAACGCCTCTGCGCAAGGTTATTTTTTTGCATTGTAAATATTATAGTGAGTTATTGTCAAGATTATTTAACAAAGCAGGCTTGCGCAGGAAAAGAATCTCGCTGGAATCTTGTTAGGCTACAAAGCAGCTTTCAGTAAAATTTCATGCAAGATTATCAACAAGGAGCAACGCATAAATTAGTTGCTGAACCAGCAGCAGCACGTTATATCAAAGACAGACTGAAGGCAGGCCATGATACCTGGACATCTCCCATTCCTCACACCCTGAAAACATACTATGATTCTGAACAATAAAGAGCTGCTGCGGAACCGCTGCTTTGTCGGCGGAAGCTGGGTGGACTCGGCAACAGGAAGAACCATCGAGGTACATAATCCAGCAACGAGGGAACTGATCGGTACAGTGCCGTCTCTCAACCGTGAGGAGGCCCGGCAAGCCATTGCCGCCGCAGAAGCAGCCTGGTTTGGCTGGAGAAAACTGACTGCGCACGAACGCAGCCGCCTTATCCGCCGCTGGTACGATCTGATCATCGAACATCAGCACGATTTGGCCGTGATTATGACTGCCGAGCAGGGCAAGCCTTTGGCTGAATCGCTGGGGGAAATCCTCTATGGGGCCAGTTTTGTCGAATGGTTTGCCGAAGAAGCGAAGCGAGTCTATGGTGACACCATTCCAATGGCCCAACCAGGCAAGCGAATCATCGTGCTCAAGCAGCCTGTCGGAGTTTGCGCCGCCATCACCCCGTGGAATTTCCCTTCCTCGATGATTACCCGCAAAGTGGCCCCGGCTTTGGCTGCTGGCTGCCCGGTTGTGGTTAAGCCTGCCACCCAAACCCCCTTTTCTGCCCTGGCCTTGGCCGTATTGGCCGAGCAAGCAGGCCTGCCACCAGGCGTATTCAACGTTTTGACTGGCCCAGCCAGGGAGATTGGCAGCGAGCTAACCGCCAATCCTTCAGTACGCAAGCTGAGTTTCACCGGTTCCACCGAAGTTGGCAAGGTACTGATGCGGCAGTGCGCGGATACAGTAAAAAAAGTCTCGCTGGAACTGGGCGGCCATGCGCCTTTTATTGTTTTTGACGATGCTGATCTGAATGAAGCGGTGGCTGGAGCCATTGCCTCCAAATTTCGCAACTCTGGTCAGACCTGTGTCTGCGCTAATCGCTTCATTGTCCAGAAAGGGATCTATAAAACCTTTGCCGAGCGGCTGATCAAAGCGGTAACTGAGCAGCTTAAGGTCGGCAATGGCTTTGAGGCAGGTGTCAATCAGGGGCCGCTGATTGATCTGAATTCGGTGCTCAAGGTGGAAGAGCAGGTTAAAGATGCCTTGAACAAGGGCGCACGCTTAGGTTGCGGCGGTAAAAGGGTTGGCGAGACCGGTTTTTTCTTTGAGCCAACGGTGTTACTCGATGTAACCCCGAACATGCTCATTGCCCGCGAGGAAACCTTTGGCCCAGTGGCCCCGCTTTTCTCTTTTTCGACCGAAGAAGAGGCGGTGGCCTTGGCCAACGACACCCCCTACGGCCTGGCCTCCTATTTTTACAGCCGCGACATCGGTAAGTGCTGGCGAGTAGCCGAGAATTTGGAATACGGCATGGTGGGCATCAACACCGGCATCATGTCCACCGAATCCGCGCCCTTTGGTGGCATTAAAGAATCCGGTATCGGGCGAGAAGGCTCCAAGTATGGGATTGAAGAATACCTCGAACTGAAGTATTTATGTCTTGCTGGGATTGAAAAAAAAAGGATGGAATAGATGCGAAAGGGGCAATGGAATCCATTGCCCCTTGGTGGTTTACTTGCGTAGAAAAGAAACCCCGTCAGCTGGTTAAAAATAGCCCTTAACAATATTGGAAGTGCCGCTACTCAAGGCTTGCTTCAGCGTTGCAACGGCATAGAGTTCGTCTCTTTTCGACCAAAATATCGGCTTAATCCCTATGCCAGGGTAAAACATCAATCCTTCGTCTTCATTCAGCAGAGAACTTGGGAGCGACCTGGTTTCTGAGAACTTCCTTGGCCCTGCATCTAAGGCAGTAAATTGAAGATACGGCACATAGATCGTTCCCCAGATGGTTGCAGCCTCCCATTCAAACTGATAGAGCTTTTCATCTCCAGGCGGATCATTTGTAGGAATATTGTCGAGATTGCCGTCTTCGCCTCTGAGTTCAATAGATAACTCATAGGTCTCTACAACCTCATTTGCAGAAAAGTTGATCACCCCTTGTACGGTTATTTCCACCTGGTAATCTGGTTTTCTCTGGATCAACAAGGATACATCGACTATTTCAGGCATGGCAGGCACCTTAATTATTTTTCTTGCTGAGAGGCACATTGTCTCGGCGTGTTAAAAGAAATATAAAAGGTATTGCCTTTCCTTTCTATGTCCTTGGGCAGCAAAAAACGGAACTTTGCGGTCAAAGCGCAGCGACTCGCAATCTCTTTTCAGTCCGCAACCAATACGTGCAGCCAGCTTTGCAAGGTCTGTGGCTCACTGCCAACTCTTTGTTGCCGAGTAACAGAAGGTTCTAGCTCGGTAACAAAAGGTATTGGCCGAGCAGAAGAAGGTTGTGGCTGAATAAGAGAAGGTTCTGGCTAAAAAACAACCTTCTTTTGCCGAGCAACAAAAAGTTCTGGCTTAACCAGAGAAGGTTATTGCCGAGCCATGACATTCTTCTGCCAAACAACAAAAGGTTGTTGCTCGGCAAGAGGAGATTATGGTTAAACAACAACCTTTTGTGGCCAAGCCAGAACCTTCTTTTGCTTAACCAGAACCTCTTGTTGCTCGGCCATAAATCGTTCAATCTTTCTTTTGCATCCCTCGCCATAGCCTGCAAAAGGCTTGTCGGACTTCTGGATCAGCGATAGCCTCTGCCATTACCTGAAATTGCCGTTCCTCCTCAGGATCAACCTGAGCGGGTGGCAGTGCCGGTTTTGCCGCTGGGAGACTGGGGAAATCCGCAGGCAGGAGCGTCCAGCGCAGATCGCTCACCTGCGGGCCGTTATATTCTTGCAGGAAGGCGTTGATCTGGGCAAGCAGCTCTGGCTTGGCAAAGCTGAGTTGCTGCATCCAGATGGCGTGGCGGGTATAAATCCAGAGTTCGTCGCGGAGGAAATAGGCAGGGAGGCTGTGCTCGGCAAGCTGCTTGCCAACCAGCTTTGGCCAGCGGCGGGTCAGGCCCAAGAGATGCCGTTGCTGGCCCCATTGATCGAGCAGAACATTGAGGCTCCCAGCCAGGGGCTTAAGTTGCAGCTCGTCCTTGCTCGCTTGCTCAGACATTTATTTTCAGACGGCCACGGCAAAGGTCAGCTTGCGGCTCAACATATCTACTTGCACCAGCCGCACCTTGATGAGGTCGCCAAGCCGATATATCCGCCCGGTACGCTCGCCGATCAAGCAATGCCCGGTGCTGTCGTGGCGGTACCAGTCATCCACCATGTCCTTAACCGGCATTGCACCACTGATCAGGCATTCCACCAGCTCGACAAACAGGCCAAAGGCCGTCACGCCAGAGATCACTGCGTCAAACTGCTCTGTCACCCGGTCGCGGAGAAAGAGCGCGGCCAGCCGAGCCTGCACGTCACGCTCGGTTTCCACCGCCACGCGCTCCCGACCAGAAAGAAAGGCTCCGGCTGCTTCCAGCTCTTCGCCGTCAGGCAGGATTTTGGCGGGCACCTTCTGCTTGGCGAGGAGATTCTGCAAGACCCGGTGGGCGACTAAGTCAGGATAGCGGCGGATGGGCGAGGTGAAATGGAGATAATATTCAGCAGCCAAACCAAAATGGCCGAGATTCTCTGGCGTGTATCTGGCTCGCTGCATGGTGCGCAGGAGCAAATTGTTGACCACATACTCAGCCGGGGTATTTTTAGTTTTAGCTAAGACCGCAGCGAACCAAGCCGGGCTGATCGAACTTTTTGGCAGCTCCACGCCCATTGAGGCAGCGGTTTCAACAAAATCTTTGACCTTTTCTGGCGAGGGATTTTCATGCACCCGGAACAGCACCGGCATGTTCGCGTGGTCAAGATGTTCCGCCACTGCCTCGTTGGCTGCCAGCATGAATTCCTCAACCAAGAGATGGGCCTGATTGCGCTTCAATCTGCTGACTGAGGCGATCTTGCCATCCACCAGGCGGATGTCCGCCTCTGGGATGGTGAAGCCGAGCGAGCCGCGCTGCGTCCGCTGCTGCGCGAGCAGGGCGGCCAGCTCTTTGGCTTTTTCTAGCATCGACAGATGGGCCTTGTGCGCCTGCCGCGCCTCTTTTTCCCGTAGATAGATCAGTTCGTTGACCGTATCATACGTAAAACGGCAATGGCTACGGATCAGGCTTTTCGTGAATTTAGCCCCGATGCGTTTGCCTTGCTGATCAAAATCAAGAATGGCAGTGAAGGCAGGTCGGTCTTGGTCAGGCACCAAGGAGCAGAGGTCATTCGACAATCGCTCTGGCAGCATGGGCAGCACCATGTTCGGCAGATAAACGCTGGTGCCCCGCTGAAAGGCCTCGACATCAATCGCTGAACCCGGCTGCACATAGTGGCTGACATCAGCGATAGAGACAAAAAGCCGATATCCTTGCTGCGTTTTCTGCACACAGACCGCATCATCGAAGTCTTTTGCCGTTGCGCCGTCAATGGTCACATGGCGGAGATAGCGCAGGTCTTTTCGGCTGCCGACTGCTTCAGTTAATGGCTCCAGAGCCTCCGCCTCAGCCTGCACTTCCGCTGGGAAAGAACGGGGCAGATCAAACTGCTGAATCGCCATTCTGAGTTGCACCTGCGGTGTATCCGGTTGGCCCAGAATTTCTACCACCCGACCAAGCGGCTGCCGCTGTGGAGTGCCGTAGTCGATGATCTCGACCAGCACTGCTTGGCCGTCTTCGGCATCTAGCGAATCGTTGCGCTTCACTCGTACAGTGAAGGGCAGCTTGTCGCTGTCTGGGGTCACGATGCCAAGATTGCGGTCGCCCATGTAAATGCCGCAGAGATGGGTGAAGGCCCGTTTTTCAATCTCCACCACCTCGCCCTCAGGCCGTTCCGAAGAGCGGCTGATGAGCTGCACCTGCACCGTATCGCCGTGCCCTGCGCCATTAAGGGCTGAGGCAGCGATAAAGATGTCCTTTTGCTGCCGGGCAACATTGCCTTCCAGCACAGCAAAGCCAAAGCCCTTGGTAGTCAGCGAAAGGCGTGCCCGAACGATGCTTTCTCCGCCTGCTGCCTGCCAGCACTGGCGGTTGCGGCGCAGTCGGCCTGTTTGCTCCAGCGAGGCCAAGGCCTCCTTGACCGATTGCTGCTCATGCTCGGCTAAGGCCAAGCCCTTGATGATGGTTTTCAAGGAGCTTGGTTCTTGCTGCTTGCGCAGAAAGGTTAACAGCCGACCGAAGAGGGGATTTTCTCCATCCTGCCGCCGTTGTTTATCCGCAGGACGTTCTTTGCTCCTTTTTTCCGGGTATCTCTTTCGTGACATTCTTTTCCTATTAGTTGCGCGCCGGAAGACCCGGCTGGTGGAACGATTTTTCCTGTTCCCTGTTTGCTTCTCAGCGGTTGCAGTGTACACTACAAATCTTTAAAGAGGAAGCGCAGGCTTGCGCAAAGGACGGAAGCATGGAAGGAAAAAAATTTGATTTGGAGCAGTATCGCCGCGACATGGAGGCCCTTATCGGGGCCAGTCCGTCAGTTGGCCTGTTCTACAAGGCCCTTGATTTCGCTGCCGCCGCCCATGAGGGCCAGCTACGTCGCTCTGGCGACCCCTACATCATGCACCCTTGCGCCACAGCCCGCATTCTCGCTGAGGAGCTGGAAATCCGTAACGCGGAAATCCTTGCGGCTGGACTGTTGCACGACACCATCGAGGATGTGGAGGAAATCGTCCCAGCAGTGATCCGGGAGAAATTTGGCACTACAGTGGAGGCCATCGTCGTCGGCTGCACTAAGGTCAAGCATCACAGTGGTGACAAGCAGGCCCTGAAAAAGCTGGTGCATCGCCAGCTCTTTACTGGCGCAGCAACCCGGCCTGAGGTCATGATTGTCAAGATCGCTGACCGGTTGCACAACCTGCGCACCCTTGATTCCATGCCTCGCCATAAACGGCAGCGGATTGCAGACGAGACCCTGGATTTTTACGCCCCTTTAGCCACCCTCCTCGGCCTCTTCGGGGTCAAACGGGAGCTGTACAACCGTGCCTTAGTCAACAAGTTCCCCAAACAGGGCCACAAACTCCAGCAGCAAATCAACCGGCTCAAAGGCAACCCTGCCCTGTCCAACCTGACCGTCAAAATCGAACAATCGCTGAACGAGGCAGCAGTCGCTGCAAAGGTAGTGGTGCGTACCAAAGGCCTCTGGGGCTACTACGATATCAAAAACCGGATACTTCGCACGGAAATTGAGATCCCCCAAGAAATCCTAATCACCACAGCCAACCGGATTAGCTGCTATCAAATCCTCGGCATTCTCAACGAGATTTTTCCGCCAGTGCCGCGCACCATCCGCGACTTCATTGCCAACCCTAAGCCTACTGGTTATCAAGGGTTGCACGCCAAGGCAATCATTGACGGCGGCAAGTATCTGTTTAAAATCCGCACAGACGAGATGGCGCATAGTGCCCAGTGCGGCTTAGTCAAGGATTGGAATCAGGCCAACCGGAAGATGGACCGGTTTCTTAAAGAACTGCAAGAGATGTTCGACATTCTCGGCAATGATGATGCGGTTTCTTACCGAGACATGATTGCTGCCAGCGGTCGCAAGGAGATCTACACCTATACCCCGGACGGTGATCTGATCTGCTTGCCGGTACATTCGGCTGTGTTGGACTTTGCCTTTCATATCCACACGGAAATCGGCCATAGCTGCGTCGGGGCAATGATTGGCAACCAGCGGGTTGAACCAGGCGACATGCTGCAGGACGGCAGTGTGGTCAAAATTCTTCGCCAAGACACACCGGTTGATTTTGATTTGGAGATGCAGACGCAGTGCCAGACCCCCCGCGCCCGTAGCGAACTGGCCAAAGCCTTTCGCGAGCGAATTAAACATGTCGCGGTCAGCACAGGCAGGGCGGTTTTGGAACAAGAAATGCGGCGCTACGGCCTGCCTTTTGATTTGATCGAGCATCCAGGCATGGAAAATATCCTGCTCTATTTCAACATCACCTCGCGGGATGAGTTACTGCAACGAGTGGGCCAGGGCCGGATTCAGATGCGAGAGTTGATCTACGAAATTCGCAGCGGCCTGCTGCAAAGCCGGGATATGCTCCTCCAACAACCGACTGGCATCCTCAATCGAATCGTGCTGAACACCGTTGATCCGGTCGTGGTCAAATCTTCAGCCTGTTGTCGGCCCACGCCGTTGGATAGAGGTCTGATTGGCCTTCTCAGCACCCGAGGCATTTCCCTGCACTGCAAGGATTGCTTCCAGCTCAAAAAAATGAAATTTCAGCGCGAGGATGCAGTCGAGGTGCGTTGGCGACTGGGAGCCACGCCCGTGCTGAAGCTCCAGCAGTTTATCGTCACGGATATCACCGCCAAATATCTTTTCAGCCGTCTCGCGGAAGGGCCAGAGGAGTTGCACGTGATGCGGGTCGATCGGATTGAAGGTGATTCGAGTGCCTCCTTCTGCGCCTGGGAGGTGCATTTTACGGTCGCCAATCTTCTCGGCCTGAAAAAGATCATCCGGCACCTTGATCGCTCTTTTCTCACCTACCAATTTGAGTTTAAACACTAGAACTTTTTCGAGCTTGCTCTGTGTTCAAGGGCTGGAGCTTAGAAAAGGTGTAGGCGTGGCGATTTATGCAACTCGGCCTGATTATTATACTTGCAGAGGTGCTTGGCCCAGATTGGGGAGAAGTAAGGGAAGAGTACGGCTGGTTTGTAAAGGAGTTTGGCTCGGCCAGAAAGGAGTTGTACTTGGCAGAAAAGGAGTTCGGCTTGGCCAAACTGCTTTCCTAGTCGGCAACAAAGGAGTTTGGCCGATTAAAACTCCTTTGCAAGTCGGCAAAACTCCTCTGCGGCTAACCAGAACTCCTTTGTTAGTCGGCCAGACTCCTCTCCAAGTCGGCAGAACTCCTCTGCGGCTAACCAGAACTCCTTTCCTACTCGGCCAAACTCCTTTGCCAGCGAGCAAGAAAGGAGTCATAACAGGATAAAAAGGTTGAGCCAACAATACGCGAGCAGGGTCACGGATGAAAATTCATCGCCACCAAACACAGCAAAATAAAAAAGGCTGCCATGTGGCAGCCTTTTTTACAATCTGTTGTCTGCTGGAGGATCAGACGCAACCAGTGGGTTTCGGCAGACCAGCCATCTTACAGGCTCCTTTGCCGGGACCAGAGGGGAACAGCTCGTAAATTCTCTTCAGTGGGAAGCCAGTGGTCTTGGAGAGGATGCGGACCATTGGCGCAATGCCGTTTTTCTTGTAGTACTCCTGGAGCGCGTCAACCACCTTCTGGTGTTCAGGGGTCAGCTCGGAGATACCTTCAACGCCCTTCACGTAGTTGACCCAGTTGTCATCCCATGACTCGGCGCCGTTCAGCAGGAAGCCGTCTTCGTCCACCTCGTAGGATTTTCCGTTGTGCTCAATTGTTGCCATAGTCTTTCTCCCTTGGGCAAAGATAGATTGAAATGAATAAACACTTATTCACTGTTGCGGTTCTGTTCAAGTGATGTTTGAACAGAAGACATAACCTATGGTCGTTTTCTTGTCAAGCATTCTTCGCTTTTTTCTGCTCTAGGTTGGGCTGTTTTGAACACTGGCTACACAATGATTGGCATTTTTGCTGACAACCTGCTATGTTGAGGTAGACGAGGCGGGAGAGCGGCAACCCCTTTCTGACTAAGAACTTATTCGAGAGTGAAGCAATATGTTAGATTTTTTACGTAAACAGGCTCAATCAACTCTGATTCAGGCCGTGGTGATCATCATCGCGGTGGTTTTCGTCTTCTGGGGCGGCAGTAGCAGCCTGCGTGGTCATCGCACGAGCCTGGCATCAATCAATGGCGAAGAAATATCTCCGCAAGAATTCCAGCGAGCCTATGAGCAAGCCATTGATGGCCTCCAGCAGCAGTTTGGCGGCAAGCTGCCGCCTGGCTTTGCCGAGCAGCTTGGGATCAAACAGCAGGTGCTGTACCGGCTGATTCAGGCCGAGCTGCTCCGGCAAGGCGGTGATCAGGTCGGCATCACGATCAGCGATCTGCCAGTGCAGGAACGCGTGGCCGAGATGAATGTTTTTCAGGAGAACGGCACGTTCAATCTCCAGAAGTACAAGGATGTTCTCAGCCAAAACCGCATGACTCCGGTCTCTTTTGAGAAAGGCCTCAAGTCTGACCTGCGTACCGAGCGCGTGCGAGAGCTGATTGGCAGCTTTGCTGCGGTTTCGGACAACGAGGCAACCCGTTGGCTGGCCTATAACGGCGAAGAGATCAAGTTAGCCTATGTTAAACTCGACCCTGCCAGCTTTGAGGCCCAGGTTAAGACGGATGAGACGAATACTAAAGAGCTGGCAGCTTGGTTTGAAAAAAATAAAGACCGCTACCGTTCTGAGCCAAAAATCCGGCTGAAATATTTGCTCTTCAAACAAAGCGACGACGAGAAGCAGGTGCAGATTGCGGATGCGGACCTGAAGGCTAAATACGAACAGGACAAGGAGAGGTATCGCCAGCCAGAGGAGCGTCATGCCCGCCACATCCTCTTGCAAGTAAAAAAGGATGCTCCTGCAGCTAGCCGTGCGGAAAAAAAGAAGCTAGCAGAAGAGGTTTTGGCGCAAGCCAAGGCGAACAACGCGGATTTCGCTGCCTTGGCCAAGCAATACTCGGATGATGCCTCCAACAAGGAGCAAGGTGGCGATCTGGGCTTTTTCTCTGCCGGACGAATGGTGCCTGCTTTTGACGCAGCGGTTTTTGCCATGCAGGTCGGCGAGATCAGCGGGCCAGTGGAAACCGAGTTCGGCTATCATCTGATCAAGCTGGAAGAGGTTAAGCCGGAAACTGTCCGCAGCTTTGAGCAGGTCAAGGCCAGCATCGCTGTTGAGCTTCAGCAACAGCAGGTTAAGAGCCTGACCTTCAAGCGGGCCGCTGCTGCTTACGAGGAGATCATGCGGGCAGGCAGCTTAGATAAGTACAGCCAGCAAGGCAAAGGGCAGGTAGCAGTCGCTGACTATTTTTCCCGCAAGGAACTGCCAGCAGAATTGCCGAAAGATCCCAAATTGGCCGAGGCAGTTTTTAGCCTGAAAAAGGGTGAACTATCGAACATCATCGAGTTGGGTGACAGCTGCGCCGTCCTTTTCGCCGATGATCTCAAGGAGCCAGAGTTGCCCAAGCTGGAGGCGGTGCAAGACAAGGTGACAGCAGACTGGAAAAAGGAAAAGGCCGCAGAGTTGGCTGCCAAGGCGGCGGCTGATTTGCTCGCAGCCAGCCGGGAGAAAAAGGCCCTTCAGTCTGCAAACGGCGCAGCCGTGCTCACCACCGAATTCCTCAAACGTTCAGCGACCGGCAAGGACGCACCGCCCTCTCCAGTTCTAGAAGAAGCCTTCAAGTTGGCTTGGAAGGAGAAGTTGCCGACCAAGCCAGTACAGGCTGAAAACGCCTGGTTTGTCTATGAGGTCAAGGAACGGAAGGCGGGCGCAGGCAAGATAGAAGAACAGGCCCGCCAGCAGCTTCTGGCCTCAGCCCAGCACAATCTGCTTTCGGCTTGGCTGGGTAGCCTCCAATCCCAGGCGAAAATACGGATCAATGAGGATCTGCTCAAGTAACCCTGTTTGTTGTCAGCACAGTAGTCTGGCAGGCGGGGCGGCAATGCCCCGCCTGCTGCTTTTTGGTCGATTCAACCGAATAACAGAAGAAAAATGTCCCAGCCCGATCAGAACCACAGCCAGCTGAGGCTTGTCCATGCCCTGCCGCCCTTGGAGCAGTTTCTGCTCACTTTTATCTCCGTCATTTACGAGCCGGTTTCAGCGGCCTTTCTTGCCATCTGTTTGGCCGGAATCGACTTGCCTGGCTTACAGCAAGTCACTGGCGACGAGCTAGAAGGAGCAGTGAGTCGCCTCCGAGAACTCGGCCTAGTCAACGAGTTCAACCAGTGCCAGCCGCTCCTCGCAGAGCAGCTCACCCGGCAGGCTGCTGTCGAAGGGCGGTTCACGGCTTTGGCCGAGCTTATCGAGCGCAAGGCCCCGGTTTCCTACCTCTATGGCAAATGGTCAACCCGCTGCCGCCGCGCTTTGCGCCAGTTCCGCATTGGCCTGCACACCGGCGATCTCGACAAAATGGAGGAGGCTGCGGTCTTTCTCAAGGAGCAGTGCCAGGAACAGCAGCCAGGGCCACCACCTGCGGTGCAGATCGTTGCCGAAACCTTTGACGCAGACTGGTTCCGAGTATTGCCCGGCTTTCTCCAGTTCTATCTGCTCAATGAAATCTTTCGCTATGCGGCGGAACAGGCTGTAGATTACCCGGACGTGACTGCTTACTTGGAGGACGAGGCGAAAATGCTCCTCTCTGAGGATGAGCGGGTGCCGTTCCGCAGGTTGTTGGTCGGTCACTATCTGCTGCGGGGCTGCACCGGCAAACTGGAGAAGCTTTTGGCCGCTCATGCCGACTCCTTCCAAGGCTCAGGCTTTGCTGGCAGTGCCGCCTTTCTCCGAGACCACACTGATGAGGCCCTGAAGCTCTTTGAGCGGGACTTAGCCTTGATCAATAAGTATGCTGGGCCAGAAGGTAGCTTTTTCTTTAATATCAGTGGGCTGTTTTGCATGATGGCCCTGCTTGCTCGCAGCGGCCCAGGAGACCGGGCTGCGATCCGGCGGGCCGCTGCCTTGGTATTAGGCCGTTGTCAGAACGGTTCAGAGGAGCTGCCCTTCCGCTTTTTGGACACCTATGTCGCAGCTGCAGAAGGAGGAATGCCTGATCTGCGCATTCTCACCGAGAGCTACGAGAAAGAAGAGCGCAGCCTCAGCATTCTCACGGCTGGGTTGGCCCTGCATTGGCTTGGCGTGCAGCTCCCAGACAAGCTGTGCACGGCCTTGGAGTCTCTTTACCGCCGGGCAAAAAGCAACGGCTTCCTCTGGCTGGCTATGGAGGCCAGCCAGCTGCTGGCTGCTGCTGATCCAACCCGTAAAGACATGGTCAAAATTGCCGAGCGGCTGGCCAAGGAGATCGGTTGCCGGAGCGTGGTGCAGATTGCCGCGCCGGGCGAAGACTCCTGGAAACAAAGCCTGGAAGAGCTGATCAGTGTCACCGGTCGCGCGAGGCAGGCAGAAAAGACCAGCCGTCTTGCCTGGACAGTAGAATTTACCGACGGCAAGTTGACGCTGGCGGCCAAGGAGCAGAAGAAAAAGCCAGGCGGCAGGTGGAGCAAAGGCAAGGGCATTGGCTTGAATCGTCTGCTGTATTCTCCGAATGACTTTGATTATCTCACCCCGCAGGACGTGAAAATCTGCGCTGCTCTCCGGCAGGTGGGCGATCCCAACTCCCGCAATGGCGGCTGCGAGTTTGACATGGAAGAGGCTCTGCCTGCTTTGGTCGGTCATCCGCTGGTCATCCTGGAAAACTCTGGCAACGTACCAGTAGAGATCGTGGCTGGCGAACCAGAGCTGATGGTTGAGTCCCAAGACGGCGGCCTTTTCATCCATTTTCTCCAGGAGATCGGCGAAGGCCGGGTTACGGTCTGGCAAGAAACCCCGACCCGCTTCCGGGTAATGGAGATCAACGACGAACACCGGCGAGTGGCCAGCATTATCGGGCCTGGTGGCAAACTTTATCCGGCAGCAGCAGGAAGCCAAGTGCTTAACGCCATAGGTAACATGGCTTCCTTCATGACCGTACATTCTTCCATCGACGTAGGTTCGGCAGAAAAGGATGTTAAAATCGTTGAGGCTGATCCGACCATTCATATCCACATTATTCCCTACGGCAGTGGATTCCGGTTAGAAATGTTTGTCCAACCTTTCTCCCGCCGAGGGCCGTATCTCAAGCCCGGTTCAGGGGTGGCCAATCTGATGGCTGAAGTGGGCGGACGACGGATGCAAACTCGCCGCAATCTCCTCTTAGAGGAAGAAAAGGCCCGCGAGATTGAGGAGAGTTGCCCAATCCTCGATCTTGCCACTGATCTGGAGCAGGAGAATGACCGCGAGTGGCATCTGCTTGATCCTGAGGAATGCCTACAAGCTCTGCTGGAGCTGGAGGAAATCCGCGACCGGGCAGTGCTGGAATGGCCAGAGGGCGAGAAACTGGCAGTGCGCAAACAGGCTGGCATCAGCCAACTCAACCTCAACATCCGCACTGGCCAGCAGGATTGGTTTGCTTTGTCCGGCCATGTCCAGGTTGATCAGGATGAGATCATTGATCTCAAGACCCTGCTGGACAAAGTACGCGAGGCCCGCAGCCGCTTTATCCCACTGGGCAAAGGTCAGTTCTTGGCCCTGACCCAGGAATTTCGCAGCCGCTTGGAAGAACTGATCCGCTTCAGTGAGGTTGGAGGCAAGACCGAGGGCGGCGAAGAGGAAATCCGCATTCATCCGCTGGCAGCCTTGGCCTTAGACGATCTGACCCGACAAGCCAGCACTCAGGCCGACGAAGGCTGGCGCAAGCAGCTCTCTCGGATTGAGTTTGTCCAGGATTTTGTCCCAGAAGTGCCTTCGACCTTGCAGGCCGAGCTGCGCGACTATCAGGTTGAGGGCTTTGTCTGGATGTCCCGGCTCGCGCATCTGGGTGTGGGTGGCTGTCTGGCTGATGACATGGGCTTAGGCAAGACCCTTCAATCGCTGGCCGTTATTCTTGACCGGGCTGAAGACGGTCCGACCTTAGTTATTGCCCCTACTTCTGTCTGTATGAACTGGGAGCAGGAAGTAGCCCGCTTTGCGCCCACGCTCACGCTTCGGACCCTAACCAGCCCAGAAGAGCGGAAGAAGGTCATCCAGGACTTGACCAAGCGGGATATCCTGATCACCAGCTATACCCTACTCCAACAGGAAGTGGAATTGCTGGAAAGCGTGGCCTGGCAGACCGTAGTCTTAGATGAAGCGCAGTCGATCAAGAATGCAGCCACCAAGCGCTCCAAAGCCTCGATGCGCCTGACAGCCAAATTCCGTCTAATCACCACAGGCACGCCGATTGAGAACCATCTCGGCGAGCTGTGGAACCTGTTCAACTTTATCAATCCCGGTTTGCTCGGTACCTACAAGCAATTCAACACCCGCTTTGGCATTCCGATTGAAAAGCACGGCGACCGGACTGCTCGGCGGCAGCTGAAAAAGCTGATCCGGCCTTTTATGCTCCGCCGGATCAAATCGCAGGTTTTGGACGAGCTGCCACCACGCACAGAAATTACCCTGCGGGTGGAGATGAAGAAATCCGAGATGGCCTTTTACGAAGCCATCCGCCAACAGGCTTTGGAAAACATTGAGGGCAGCGATCCAAAAGCCGGGCGGCATCTGCAAATTCTCGCGGAGATCATGCGCCTACGTCGTGCCTGCTGCAATCCCAAGCTGATCGACGAGCAGTGCAAGATTCCCTCGAGCAAGCTGGAGGTCTTTGGCGAGGTCGTGGATGAGCTGCTGGAATCGCGGCACAAGGCCTTGATCTTTAGCCAGTTCACCGGCCACCTGGCCTTGATCCGTGAGTACCTCGACGGCAAGGGCATCAGCTATAAATACCTTGATGGCACCACTCCAGCCAAAGAGCGCATTCGGCAGGTTGATGCCTTCCAGGCCGGCGAGGGTGATCTCTTCCTTATCAGCCTGAAGGCAGGCGGATTAGGCCTGAATTTGACGGCAGCAGACTATGTAATCCACATGGATCCCTGGTGGAATCCAGCTGTAGAGGATCAGGCCGCAGATCGCGCCCATCGTATCGGCCAAAAACGGCCTGTGACGGTCTATCGCTTGGTCACGGCCAACACCATTGAGGAAAAAATCGTCCGCCTACACCATGAGAAGCGCAATCTAGCCAATTCGCTGCTCGAAGGCACCGATGCTGGCGCACGCCTGAGCGCCGAGGAGCTGCTTGATTTGATCCGGGGGAACTGAGCAAACAAGGGCTGCTGCTGAGAGCAGCCCTGATCTGTCTTCTTACTCCAGACCGGAGAAGAATATGCCGATTGCCAAGAAAACCCAATCAGTTTGCCGCATGGCTTTCTGCTATCGGCAAGGTCAACAACACTATTCTGAAAAGGAGAACAGATCATGGCTGAAAGCAAAATCACACTACAGAAACCCACAGCTGCTTTTGTCGGTGCTGCGTGGGGTGCGTTGTTCCTTGGAATTGGAGCCTATTTGATTGGCTTGTGGAGTGCGACCATGCAGCTCAATGAAAAAGGGTTTTATTTCACCGTATTCATGTACGGTCTTTTTGCTGCCGTATCCATCCAGAAAACGGTGCGAGACGAACTTGAAGGGGTCCCGGTGACCAGCATCTATTACGGTCTTTGCTGGGTATCACTGGGCATCTCCATTTTATTGCTGACAGTTGGTCTTTGGAATGCCACCTTAACACTCAGTGAGAAGGGCTTTTACGGAATATCCTTTGCACTCTCTCTGTTTGCAGCCATAACAGTTCAGAAAAATGTTCGCGATATTCATCTGTTTTCCGACGATAGACTGGATTTTAAGCCCAATGAAAAAATAACTCCGGCCAAAGAAAAGGAAAAAACGGTATAAGCTGATCAAGCAGAAGCAGAGGCGGAAAAATTTTGGCCCCTGGCCCTCTTCGGTGCAGAGGGAGTAGTGGCTGCTAGTGTCCGCCTGAGTGCTGAGGAGTTGCTTGATTTGATCCGGGGGAACTGAGCAAAGAAGAGGGGCAATATGCAAGAAAACACGTTTCAGCCGCCTATTCCAGCTGCCTCCCGTTTCATCCGTATTGGCAAAGCCAGTATCGGTTTAATCGGCTTGGATATTGCCCTGAATGCCGCTGCTCGCCAGCAGTTGGCAGAACAAGAGGCTGCCAAGTTCCTTTTTACCCAGATTAAGGAACACAATTACATCCCATCGGGTTGCGCAGAGCAATACCAGCAGGCTTTGCTGGAGGCCTACCAGAAGCACTGCGGCAGAGAGGCGCGGGGCCAAGAAACCGGTTTGGTTATCCGCATTTTTGGCACGGGCTGCGTCAGTTGCAACCGCCTGTACACCCTGTTGATCGAGCTGCTTGATCGGTTGGGCCTGGCTGCTGACGTAGAGCAGGTCTATGACCCGGATGAAATCGGGCGCGCAGGCGTAACCATGACCCCAACCTTGATGATCAACGGCACCATCAAGAGCGCGGGCCACCTGCCTTTGCCAGCGCAGGTGGAACAATGGTTGCGGGAATGCGCCTGAGAGCAAAAGAAGGGGCAGCGCAAGCTGGGTGGCGCAAGAGACCTCTTGCCTGAGCCAGGTGGGCTGGAATACACTGAGATGGATACGGAAATAGCAGTGGAAATGAGGCGATGCTCCGGTAAAAAACACCATTTTTACTCGGTTGCCAAGGAGTTTGGCTCGGCTAAACTCCTTTACAACTGAGCCGAACTCCTTTGTAACTCAGCCAGACTCCTTTCCTAATCGGCCAAACTCCTCTCCAAGTCGGCAAAACTCCTTTGCGGCCAAGCCAAACTGCTTTCCGACCGAGTATAATTCGAGACAAGTTGCGTCAGCGGCGACGCGAAGTACCCCTGAACCCCTTCTTCCTGATAGCATTTTTTGGCAATGGCTTGCAGGAGATCGTCTTGCCTGTCAAGAGGCAAGACGGTAGCTACAAGGTTGGCAACTTGTCTCAGGACAACGGCTTCATCTGTATCCGTGAGCAAGGTGCCGTCTTTTTGGGCCTGTTGTAGGATTACGGCATCTTCTTGGTTTGAGCATCGCGCCACGATAACGCAGCCTATATTTTTTACCAGCACTTTTTTTGCGTCTGCGCATTTGCTCAGTTGCACTCTGCGCAAAACGTATTACTATAAGCAGACCCTACTGATCCACACAGGGCTGTCTCCGCAATTACAACTACAGCTACTATGATTTGCTTCCTTCGCTCTGTCGCCTTGGCTTGCCTTATTTGCTGCTTGCCCGCCTTTACCCAAGCCTCCCCGCAGCCTCCTGCCAAAACCGCAAAAAAGATCGTGGTTGCGCCGCCAGCTCAGTCTAAGTCGAGTGACAGGCCAAAAATTCCGCCGGTAATGGTCATTCTACCTGCTCCAGCCTTACAGCAAACCTTGAGCAGCATCTTGCCCTTGCCGATAGAGCACAATGCCAGCGAGCAATTCCGAGGTGAAATCACTCTTGACTCGATCAGCAGCTTAACTGTGGATGGCGGACGGATCAGAATCATCGGCCAGCTTTCAGGACGCAACATGACCATGAATGCCAGCGTTGGCAATCAGAATATTCAGGTCAAGCTGGGCAGTTTGGTGCTGCCGGTGGTCTGTGATGTTGATTTGCGCTTTGATCCAGCCCGTCAGATGCTGCTGCTTACCCCACATTTCCAGCGATCAACCCGCAGTGGCAGCGATTCCGACGAGGCTCTCTTGGCCTTGCTCAACAGCTTGAGCAAGCAGTACGAAGTGCCTCTGCACAATTTCATGCCCCTCACTGGCGAGATCGGCTCCAACACGGTGCGCCTGCGCATGGAGCCGCTGGATATCCGAGCCGCAGACGGCGCAGTAACGTTGCGACTGAAGCCGGTGGCCGGAAAACAACCCTAATACCCCTCTATAACCTTTTTGGGAGAACCCTTATGTCTGACAATTGCATTTTCTGTAAGATCATCCGGGGCGAGATTCCGGCTACTAAGCTCTTTGAGGATGAGGAACTGTTGGCCTTCCGTGACATTCAGCCTGCCGCACCCGTGCATCTCCTCGTGATTCCCAAAAAGCATATCAGCGGGCCTGCTGCTGTGGCTGTTGAAGACGAGCGACTGATCGGCAAAATGCTGCGCATCGGTAGCGAGACGGCAAAAAAAGAGGGCATTGAGCATTTCCGGGTGGTATTCAACAACGGAGCGCAGGCAGGGCAGACTGTATTCCATCTCCACATGCACATCCTCGGTGGACGTGACCTGAATTGGCCGCCCGGCTGATGTTACGTGACAAGGGGAGGCCATTGCGGCAATCGTCTTTTGTGAATATCAACAACCAGTATCCTAAAAATCATCAAGGAGGAAGCAAACATGAAGAAACTCTATCTTGCGTTTTGTCTGATTCTCTTTCTTGTGGCTGCGTCTTTTGCAGCAGTTGATATTAATACCGCTTCCAAAGAAGAGTTAGACGGATTAGTGGGTATTGGGCCAGTCAAAGCGGAAGCGATCATCAAATATCGGCAGGAAAAAGGCCCATTCAAGAACCTTGAGGATCTCAAGAATGTTTATGGCATAGGAGATAAGATTTTTGAGAGAATTAAAAGCGACATTACCATCGGCAGCACAGAGAAAGCAACTGAAAATAAAGGCTCCGCAGAAGCAAAAACAGATGTAAAGACAGATTCAGCAGTGAAAACAGAAGCAGCAAAGCCAGAAGTTAAGGCAGAAGCCGTTCCACCGGTCGATGAAAAGCAAGCGGAGAGCCAACCACCCGCACCGAAGCCGTAACCTAGCATTAAGCCGACCGGAAAGAGTAGCTATTCAGCACATCCTGCTGATAAAACGGACAATGCGGCAGCACCAGCGAGGCACAATTCTTCTTGCCCCAGGCTCTAATCTGATTGCGGGCTGGAAAGATGCGGTCGCGGGTCGTAACGAGCCGACAGCTGTAGATGTCTGGCAGAAGGATTAGCCGACTGAGGCACATCTTATAGAGATTCTCAAGCTCATCTTGTAGCTCATCCCCAGGCCGATCAGGCTTGCAGCGCAGAAAACGTTCCTTTTCCTCCTCGCAGTCGAACATCGAGCGGTAAAAATTTTCCAATACCGCCTGAGAAAATCCCCCCAACATCTCCTCGAAGCCTTTAACCGGAATCCCGTAGCAATCGTCAATTGGGCAAAGGGTACCGCCTAGCGCAGTTGATGAGTTGAAGCGCAGGTCAGCGAAGCGCGGGTCGTGCTGCGACAGCCAGGCCGCTACCCAGACTCCCATCGACCATGCCAGCAGGTGCAAATTGCTCTCAGGCAGGAGTTTGAACAGCTCGCTGCTCTCCATGCTGCGGTAATCAAATACCATCAGCACATCTGCGAAGCCAAAATCAACCTCTGCGAACGGCTCTGGCCCCATCCCCCAGCCGCTCATGAACAGCAGACAGTCCTTGCTGCCCTTACGCTGGAGCCAGCAGCTCTTCATGACTTGATTATAGAGGCAATTTGTTCAGGTAAACCATCTAACTGCGCCGCATTCATGGTCGCACTGAGGGATAGACGGAGCCGAGCTGTATTCGGAGGGACAGTCGGTGGCCTGACTGCGTTTACCCACCAGCCTTGACCGTGCAGCTGCTCTGCGATAGCCACTGCTTGCGCCGAATCGCCGATTATAACTGGTATAATTTGACTTGAGCCACCAGTGACAAGGCCTAGCTGATGTAAATTGGTGCGTAACTGATCGGCTAATTCGGTCAGACGTAGGCGTTCCTCGGTCATCGCCACGATTTTTGGTAGGACGAAATTGAGCCAATGGATGCAAACCGGCGGTAAAGCGGTAGTGAAGATCAACGAACGGGCTGTATTGACCAAAAAAATGCATAAAAGACGACTACCAACGATAAAGGCACCCTGTCCTGCCCAAGCTTTACCAAAAGTACCGATGAGCAGATCAATCTGATCGAGCACACCCTGCTCTTCCGCCAGTCCTAAGCCACGCTCACCGCGCACACCCACCGCATGAGCCTCATCCACATACAGTACCGCCCCATATTTGTGCCGTAGAGCCGCTAATGCGGGCAGATCAGCGCAGTCGCCATCCATCGAAAAGATAGATTCAGTGACGATGAAGACCACGCTAGACGGGCCGCAATGTTGCCGCAGGAGATTTTTCAGCTTCTCGTAGTCAAGATGCGGATAACGGATAACCTTCGCTCCTGTCAGTCGTAGCCCGTCAATCAGGCTGGCATGGCAGAGCCGATCAGCTAACACCAAGTCGCCCTTGCGGATGAGGGCCGAGAGCACGCCGGTGTTGAGCTGCCAGCCAGAGTTGAAGACCAACGCCCTTTCTTTGCCATAGAGCCTAGCCAGCGAGTCCTCCAACTGCTGATATGCTGCACTACTACCGGTCATGAGACGGGATGCGCCGATTCCTAGAGCATATAAGCTGCAATCGCCATCGCTTACAAGGCTAGCATAGAACTTGCGAAGCAGGGTTGCATCACTGCCAAGGCCTAGGTAATCATTGCCAGAGAGGTTGAGATACTGTTTACCATCAACCTCAATCCGTCCTTTGGCAAGCGGCTTCGTTTGTACGATAGAGCGCAACAATCCCTGCGCATCAAGGGACTGAAGATGCTCGTGCAGACGGTGATTAAGATGTGTCATAGGCGGAAAAGAGTGGCCAGCGTATGCTTATTCCTCTTTCTCCTTCTTCTTTTTTCCTACGCCGAAGTGTTCAGCTAAGAAGGCAAAGGCATGCCCGACCTGCGGATCGAATTCAGCCGCTGCCTGCACCCGATGATAGAGTTTCAATACCGCTCGATAGGCTTCGGCAAGATGCACAAGCCTGGTTTCACGCACTTGCTCGGCTCGTCTTTCAAGCCAAGCTGCATAGGGGAGCAGTTCAGCTGCTAGACCAAGGTGTTCCGTCACTAACGCTGGGGCAAACTCTGCTTCTGTTAGGCGAAGCTCGGTCTGATACTGCGGATATAGGGCAAGAACTTGCGCAGCAACCTCTGGGAAATCAGCTAGCGGCTTAGGCAGTTTACGCTTTTCCTCCAGACTGATGTCCATCAGCTGAAAGGCAGACAGGTCGATCTCCATATCCGCAAGAGTCGGTACATGATTTGGGGTGTTCGGTTGATTATCAGGCATATTCTATCTCCTTGCGATGAGGTTACTCCGGTCTATTAACCGGAAAAATGGCTCTTCAGACCGCTTCCTGTGATCCAAAGACCGACTCTTTGTCTCGTGAGAGCCGTTAATTCTCTGCGGTAATCAGATTAAGCTACTGAAGCTATTGTACTTCGTTGAATTTGAAAGTAACTTGGTATTTTACAAGCGAAATATTCGATAAGCAGCGGGCTGCATAGATGACGCGCTTGTCAAAATCTGCGGCAACAAGAATACCGCGCACATTTTTTTGCGCTTCAACCTCACTTACACAACCAACATAGCCAAGTAATTGGCCTAGCGTGGCATCACTTGCCTTTCCAGCCTTTAACTCAATCACCACTAACCTACCAGCAGTGTCTTTAGCCAGTATATCTATCCTTCCTGCCTTGGTGCTGTACTCAATACCGTCTTCAACTACGGATAATCCCTCTTCAATCTGCCGTACATGGGTAGCAAGATAACTGTGCAAGTCTTTCTCAACGGATAAACTTGCTTCTATCGCATGTTCAATGATCGATTCGTAGGCTTCATCCTCTAAATCAAGCTCATGGAACATTCCCGGCACTTCTATCTTGCCTCGTAGAATCTGTGATTTGTACCAATCATAGTGACTTCTCTGCCATTTACTGCTCGGAAAGTTTTCAAGTACCAGCTTAGTCAGCTTTTCATACGAAGGAACCTCGCCTTCATTTGCATAAGCATCAATAACTAACTGTCTAACTGATGGATAATTCGCCATGATGGTTCTGGATAGCCAATGATTGTACACTAAGTCTGTATTTACCGTCTCGTCTTGAAAGAGAATCCCCGCATCCAGTCGCCCTTATCTGACCACCAAACCATGTAAGATGTCAAGAGCTTTCTTGCAGCTCCGCTCAGACCAGCACACCACTGAAATTGCCCGACAGTACCTTGAGCGGCTTGCCTGGCCGCCGTCCGCTGCTCTGTCCGAGCAATGCGCTAACCAGTGCAGCCTCTTTCCTGACCCCTGCGCTGAGATCAAGGAGGAGAAAATCCAGTCCTATTGCCGCCAAATCCTGTCGCCGGTTGAGCAGCGAGAATGGCTCGACCGCTTTTGCCACAGTCAGGCCGTCCTGCTGCTCCAGGCTGAACCGTTCATCCTTGGGGCTAACGAAAAGCTGCTGCCAACGATAGTGTTTGCTCTCCAGGCGCGAGGTGAAGAGCGGCGGGCGGCCATAGACGTAGAGGCCCAGCACGAGCCTCATGCCCTTGCTGCTGCGCTGGCGGAAATGATGGACAGCCGTCGCAAGGTTCGCGGCCTCGGTTTCCAAGGCAAAAAGACCGCCGCACAGGCCTGGCAGCAGCCCGGCTGCGCTCAGGGCAGCGGAGTTGAGTAGATTGAGAGTATAATGACCGTATAATTCCAGCCCTTTTACCTGTGGCGTGAACAGTCCATGCTGGCTGCAATGGCCCAGCGCGTAGCGGAGCCAGCCAGCCGCGCAGAGCCGCTGCACCTGCTCCTTAGCCCAGACTAGTTCTGCCTCATGCAGGATCGGCGGCAGCCGCCAGATAATCTGCTGCTGGAAGCGGCGCAGCTCTTTGGCCTGCTGCTCGAGCTGCCGCAGGTTTTCCCGATTCAGCGGTAGGATGATGCGTTGCGCTGGCACCGGCAGCCGCTCTCGCAGCTCGGATGGGCTAGCCAGCAGCACCCACCAAGGCAGCTCGTGGACACTGTCGCGCTGCGGTTTCCCAGCTTTCCCAACCGGTTTTCTGCGTGCCTGCACCGGCGCAACTGCTTCTGCCCGCCAAGCGAGCTGCTGGAGAATCTGCTCCACCTTTTTCCGGTTCGGATGAATCCGTTTGCCAGCCAGTTCTTTGCTTCGCTCGCGTCCACTTTTCTCCGCAGCAATGCGGGCCTCCACATCTACGCGGAATAAACTGCCCTGAAAATTGCGGTCAAAGCGGCCTGGCTGATCTAGGAAGAGTGAAATTTGTGCTCGCTGCCCTATCTGCGCGACCTTCTGCTTATGCTTATTGACGATCAACGTCCGCAACGTGAAGCTGATCCGCTCGCCGTTGAGTTCGTCGTGCAGGCGCAGGCGGTCGCCCTCCCTAACTTGGGCGAGGAGGGTTAGCTGGACAGTGAGCCTGGTCTTGCCGTCGCTCTGCCGCTCCTGTTTGACACCCTTAATTTGGCCTAAAAGCAGGCCGCTATTGCCCGACTGATCTGGGCTGACGGCCTCGCTTGGCTTGGCAGTGAGCAGATAACCGCTGGAGCGCGTCCGGCCCATCGCGTCATCGAGGAGATGATGCGCCCGACGGAGAATTTCCTGGCGCACATTCTCCGGCTGATCTAAGGAGTCGATAGCCATACGGTACGCAGCGACCGTGCTACCCACATAATGGCCACTTTTCAGCCTACCTTCGATCTTCAGACAGCAAACACCGGCCTGGCGCAGGGCTGGAAGGAGGTCGATACCGCATAAATCGTTCATAGAGAAGAGATAACCGCCCGCATGAGGCGATGCAGGTATTCTGCCGATGCCTTGATCCGGTCTGCTGATCGCTTGCCAGGCATAGCGACGACGACAAGGCTGTACACACTGCCCTCGCAGGCTAGATTTCCCCCCATGTAGGCTGGAAAACATGCACAGACCCGAATAGCTGAAGCACATCGCCCCATGCACGAAGACTTCTAGCTCGGCTTTAGTCTGTCGATGCACTGCGGCGATCTCCTCAATGGTCATTTCTCGCGCTAAAACCACCCGAGAGCAGCCCATCTTGGTCAATTCAGCCGCTGCAACCGAGTTATGCACCGACAGAAGCGTGGAGGCGTGCAGTTGCAGGCTAGGAAAATGGGTCTTAGCCAGATGAATCAAGCCGATGTCCTGCATAATCAGGGCATCCGGCCGCAGCGACTCGAAGCAGGAGAGTGCTTCCAAGGCGGCGGGCAGCTCGGCCTCTTTGACCAAGCTATTCATGGCGATATAGACCTTCACGCCAGATCGGTGCGCCTGCTCAATCATGGAGCCGATCTCCGCAAAAGTGAAGTCGCGGCTCAGAGCGCGGGCGTTGAAGCCAGGCGCGCCAACGTAAATGGCATCGGCTTTGGCTTCGAGGGCTGCTTCAAAGGCGGGAAAGCTGCCCGCAGGGGCGAGGAGTTCCATGGGGGAATGAAAGGGGTGATGATGAGGGACGAAAATGGTGGCATTGCCAGGCAGCAGCGTATAGGGAGCAGGGTTATTCCTACTGGATCTGCACCCCATGCTCGCTGTAAATCCTAATGATGTTCGCCATCATCCTTTTTAGCCCGTATTTTGCGGCTATAGCCTGTCGCTGCTGCTGAATCTGCTCTTCATCGCGCGTAATCTGCGCAGAAAGCTCCAATAGTCCCGCCTTGGCCGCCGCTACATCTCCATAATCGACCAGTCGATACGTGCGGACAAACTCCAGCGGCTCCAAAATGGACGGTGTACGGCAGGTTAACAGCGGCAGACCGTAGAATAAGCCCTGAATGAAGGATTGCGAAATACCTTCGGTCTCGTAAGAAGAGAAGAAAATCAGATCCATCGCTGAGAAAAACCGCTCTGGGTCTTCCCGGTGGCCTGTAAGAATGAACTGTTCCTGCACGCCTGCTTTGCTGATGGCTTCTTCCAATAGGGTACGGCCATTGCCGCCACCGACGATCATAAATTTGAACCGGTTGTTCGGTAGGGCTGCTGCGGTCCGAGCAATGAATTCATGGCCTTTATAATGGCGAAGAAAGGCTACATTGCCAACCAGAATCTCATCATCGCCGATATTGTACTGCTTACGGATATCCTCCCGGTCTTGGACGGAAAACTGAAACCGTTCCTCGTCAATCCCAGTCGATTGAAAGACAATTTTATCCGGTCGCACGCCTAATTCGACGAGTTGTTTGGCAATGGCCTCGCTACAAGCGAAGATGACGTGCGGAAAGATGTTGTAGCTGAGAGACGAAGAGATTGGCGCGAGCACATGCCGGGTGCGGGCGATCAGCGGTACCCCGCAGAGACGGGCAGCACAGCCTGCCATCCAAGAATCCTCGGAGGAATGGGTATTAACCACGGCTGGCTTGAGCTGCCAAAGCAACCGCAGCAGCTTTAACCAGGCTGGCAAGTTGAATTTAGAAGAGAAATCGATGAAATAAACCGGAATATCTTCCTGTTTGCAGCGTTGGGCTAGCTCTGAACCTGCCCGCACAATCAAAGCAACCCTAAAACCGAGCTTTCGCATCTCGCGCAGCTCGGTTAGGGTGCGTATTTCTTGCCCTCCCCAGGAGCGCGACCAGTCAGTATGAACTATCAGCGGCGGTTTATGCAATTTTTCTCGCTTGCCGATTTATTCGGCGGCGGAAACCACAGGTAGGATGAAGTAAAAGTTGTTACCTTCAGCGGTAGCTTCGTAGCCGACGATGCCTCCATGCAGCTCGACCACATGCTGAACAAAGGACAGGCCGTGTCCGGTGCCATGGATGCCCTGTGCGTCTTTGCCGCGAACCCCTTCTTGGAAGATGTGGCGCGCTTCCTCCTTGTCCAGGTGCGGACCAGTGCTGAAGACGTTAAACTTAATCCCTTTCTCGCCGCATTCAGGGAAATTATCAACGGCTTCACGGCCATAGGCGACCGCTTTACGAGGTTTGCCCTCGCGGGTAATGATCTCGCGGGTGTACTTAGCCGCATTAGAGAAGAGATTGGCATATACTTGGGAGAGCAGACCAATATCGACAAAGAGCTGAAACTCCTCGTCGAGCATGTTGCCAGGCCGCTCGACTGTGATTTCTGCCGAGCGGAAACGACTCGCATAATGCTCTATCTGCGGCAGGATGATCTCTTTCTCAACAAAGCAGCGTTTGGGATGAATAACCAAATAGCCGCGTTCAAAATGCTCGCGCCGGAACAGACTTTCTAAGAATAGACTGATATTTTGGTGATGTTTGACTAATTCGCCGTGATGAAAAAGCAGATTGTGCTGGATGGCCTCACAGCGGGTTGCGCAAGCCACTGCATTCTCGATCCTGCCCGATTCCACCGCATTCTTTATCTCTGTGCGCAGCCCTTCCAGCTCTAAGATATTTTTCCGTAGCTTGTTGAAGAGGTGACGAAAATACATGTTCGGCACAATAATATTGTGTTCAATGTCCTGAACCAATGTATTGATAAACTCAATATGTTTAATGTTTTGCAGCGAAGTGAATCGGTTATGCAGGCTATAGCCAATTCTATTAGTGTATTTAGTAAAGAAAAAACGATCCTGTTTGGATAGTTTTTCATATGGAGAGATACTGTACATACCCAGTACCCGATTTTTGCCGTGCAAATGGCCTGGAATCGGGCATTGGGTAGGATGTTGCTCGTCGTCGTCATCAGGCGGCGTGTTTGGCTCTGGCTGGGCCTTGCTGCAAATCGGCATCACGTAGCTGTCTCCGCTCCTGTACGGCTCACCACAGAGGACTATGCCCTCTGGCGCAGCCTCCTTCTTCTGATACACACCCTGCTCGCAATCACAGATCAGATACAGCTCCTGCGCCTTCTCGTCGTAGAGATAGAGCGCACTCGATAGACCGAGCAGCTCTAGTGGCACAGCCACGCAGATCCGGTAGAAGTCATTCAACGAATCATACTCTTGGGCCAAGTCGAAGAAAGCCTTTAGAAAATCGTCGAAATAGCAGGTGAAATTGTACTGCTCGTAGCTGGCGGATTTATCCCGCACCCGCTGGCACATCTTCTGCAAATCAGGACAGTCGTGCGTCATCATGCTTGGCCACTGTGATCAGGATATGCGGAAACCGCCCTGCCCTTTGCGCCAGAACTGCTCCGCGCCGCGCTCGTCCACCAAGTTGATTGCCGCCGGGTACACGTCGCATTCCAGCTCAAAGACCCGGTCGGCGATCTCGTCCGCTGTGCGGCAGCCGACAATGTCCACGCAGCTCTGCATGACAATCGGCCCCTCGTCATAGGCTTCGTTGGCAAAATGGACCGTGCAGCCGCTGATCGTGCAGCCCCGCGCCAAGACCGCCTCATGGACGTGATGGCCGTAAAAGCCCGGCCCGCAGAAGGCCGGGATCAGTGAAGGATGGATGTTTAGCACCCGCCGCTTGAGCTGCTCCGGCGGCTGATAGAGCTTGAGATAGCCAGCCAAGACGACTAGATCAATCGCATAGCGGGAGAGCAGCTCGTTGGTGGCCGCGCTGCCGACCGCGTGAAAGGCCGGATAGCCGTAGCGGCGCGCCTTCTCCAAGCCCAAGGCGTTGGCCGCGTTGGAGATGACAACCTGAATCTCCGCACGCAGCGTGCCCGCCTGAATCCGCGCGTGGAAGTTGTCCAGCGTCCTGCCGGAGCCGGAGAGCAGCACGGCTATTTTCTGCATTTATCTGCCCTCGAAATAGGGGTTGCTGTCCGCGTCCACCTTGGTCAGCCAAGCGGCGATGGCGGTGTCGTAGGCCGAGGTGAGCTGGAAGACCTTCACTGCCAGGCGGAAGCGGGTTTTGAGCGTGGTGCAGCCGTTCGCCCGCAGCTCGGCCAGCACCTGCGGGTAGTCTGCCGGGTCAACAATCACCGTCACATCGTGGAAGTTCTTGGCCGCCGCCCGCAGCATGGTCGGCCCGCCGATGTCGATGTTCTCAATCGCCTCGTCCAGCGGGCAGCTGGGATCGGCCACGGTCTTCTCAAAGGCGTAGAGGTTGACCGCGATGATGTCAATCGGCCTGATGCCATGCGCGGCGCACTGCCGCTGATGTTCGGCGTTGCCACGCTGGTTGAGGATGCCGCCATGCACCAGCGGGTGCAGGGTCTTCACCCGGCCATCCAGCATCTCCGGGAATCCAGTGAATTCAGATACATCCTTGACCGACAGACCGCTGTCGCGTAGCTTCTTGGCTGTGCCGCCGGTGGAGAGTATCTCAATGCCCAGCCCGGCCAGCTCTTTGGCAAAGCTCTCGATGCCGGATTTGTCGGTCAGGCTGATCAGGGCGCGTGCTGCTTTATTCATGACGTATGCTCCTCATGTGGTGTTGTTCAATGCCAGCTTATTGTTTCAAACGCGCGTTCGGGAAAATCTCGAGGCAATCTCGAATTAGTACTGGAGACAAACTGGAGTTAGTACTCGAGGCAAGCTGGAGTACTAACTCGAAACAGGTTCGAGTACTGCCTCGAGATTGGTTCGAGTACTAACTCCTACTCTTTCAGAATGAACTGGCGTATCTTTTTGCGGTCGCGCTTGTCAGGCCGTCCTTCTGGCCGAGCCATCGGGCCGCCAATCTGCTTGCGCAGCTCGCGGGCTGCGTCGCGCTTGGTTTTCGACTCCTCAGTCTCGGCGTACAGAAGCGCGGCTTCCTTGGCCGGGCCGCGCCGTTCGCTCAGGGCCAGCACGTCGATTTCAAACACTTCTTCGCCACGCTTGATCTGGAGCCGGTTGCCGACCTGCACGTTGCGCGAGGGCTTGACCCGGCTGCCGCCGACCTGGACATGGCCGCCGCTCACCGCCGCCGAGGCCAAGGCGCGGGTTTTAAAAAAGCGGGCCGCCCACAGCCACTTGTCGATGCGGACAACGCTCTCCTGCTGCTCGTGGTTCATGTCAGCTTATTAGAATGGCAAATGGAAAAGCAGTTCGTGCAGATCAGCCGCTGTTGACAGGGAATACCCTGCAATTATACTTTGCAGGAACGCACTTCACGATAGCCGCAAAATCAAAACTGGTCAAGACAGAGCTGCTGTTTTGCCGCTTTTCCGCCACGCAGCAGGAGAAATTCCATGAAGACAGAACAGAAGGTCCCGGAGCTACTGGCTCCAGCGGGCAACCGAGAGAAGCTCACTGCCGCCATTCATTACGGCGCAAATGCCGTTTATCTCGGTGGCCCGAGCTGGAGTCTGCGGGCGCAAGCAGGAAACTTCGACCGTCCCGGCCTGCGCGAGGCTGTAAATTATGCCCATCAGAAGGGGGTGAAGGTGTATGTCACGGTCAATATCTTTGCCCACAACCGGGATTTAAACGGATTAGAAGACTACCTGCTTTTTCTCCGCGAAGCAGGCGCAGATGCCGTGATTGTCGCGGATCCCGGCATTCTCCTACTCTGTCGAGAGACTGTGCCGGACATGCCTCTGCATCTTTCCACCCAAGCCAACGTGACCAACAAGGCCAGCGTCCTTTTTTGGGCAGAGCAAGGGGTAGCGCGGATCAATCTGGCGCGTGAGCTGGGATTAGAGGAAATCCGTACCATCCGTCACGCCAAGCCAGACATCGCCCTAGAGGTCTTTGTCCACGGCGCACTCTGTATCTCCTATTCAGGCCGCTGTCTGCTCTCGAGTTATATGACTGGGCGCAGTGCTAATCAGGGTGACTGCGCCCATCCTTGCCGCTATTCCTACCGTCTGGTAGAGGAGAAGCGGCCTGGCCAGTATTTTCCGGTAGAAGAGGACGAACGCGGCACGTACATCTTCAACTCCCGCGACCTTTGCCTGCTCTTCCGCCTACCAGAGCTGGCTGCTGCTGGGGTGAATTCGGTCAAAATCGAGGGCCGGATGAAATCAGCAGGCTATGTAGGTGCTGCGGTCAGAATTTACCGGGCTGCTTTGGATTATATTAAGGAGCAGCGGGAAAAGGGTTTGCCTTGGGACCAGATCATTCTGCCTCCTCTCTTTCAAGAGGAAATCAACAAGGTCGGCACCAGAGGTCAGACGGAAAACTTTTTTGTCACTGCCCCTTCATCTGAGGCTATGCTTTATGATAAGATGAGGGAGAATCAAGTCAGTGCCCCTGTAGGCATCGTGCGCAGCAATAGCCCGCTGCTGGTAGAGACCCGTAATGTGCTTGAGATCGGCGACCGGATTGAGCATCTGGGTCGCAGGCTAGAACCAACGGTTTGCACGGTGTTAGCCATGACCGCAGCCGACGGAACCGAGGTCTCGCGGGCCAATCCAGGCTGTATGGTTGCACTTATACTCGAACCTGAGCCGGATAACTTGCAGATCAATGACCTGTTCCGCAAAACTTTTGTTCAGCAGCCCCGACAACCAACAACCTGATCGGATTATGACACCTTTCCTTGACGCGCCTTTTCTGCCCGAAGAAGAGTATGTGGAGTTTCTCAACAGCAGCAGCGGCCACATCGACAGTGTCCATTTCAGTTTGCCAGGAGCTTGGCGCATGGACAGCCGTGCCCACTCTCAGTCAGTGGAGAGCGTCGAAGCTCTGGTCGGCTTACTCGATCAGGTAGCCATTCCCAAACGCTATGCCCTGCTCAACAGCCGCTTTTATGGCCCTGAGTTGCTGACTGACAAGCAACAACTCAGCTCTCTAATCAGTGCCCTGGAAATCTGCGCCGAGCGGAAGGTGATTAGTGGGATCGTCTATTGCGACCACTACCTGCTCCAGTCGCTGTCCAACGCTGCTCCTGAGCTTGCCGCTGTCCTGGAGGCAGTGCCAGGCATTAACACCCTGCTTGACTCCCAAGGCAAGATTGATGCGCATCTGGCCTACATCGGCGAGACCCATTTCCGCCAACCCACCCGGATTGTCCTGGATCGTTCTCTAAACCGCAATCTGGGGAAACTGGCCGAGATCTCCCGCTGGTGCCACGAAGGGTTGCCTGATCTTAAACTGGAATTGGTGGGCAACGAGGGCTGCCTACCTTACTGCCCTTACCGCTCGGCCCACGATGCCTACATCGCCTATGACAACTGTACCGAGAGCAGCAGCAGCAAGGAAATCAACCAAGAACTGGGCTGTATGCAGCTTCTGAAAAAGCAGCCGTTCCGCATTCTCCAATCGCCCTTTATTCGGCCTGAAGACGCGGATTCTTATCTCTACGACATTGATATCATCAAGATCAGTGGCCGCAATTTGGACAGTGCCAGCCTCCAGCAAGTCATTACTGCCTACATCAATCACAGCTGGAAAGGCAATCTCCTCGAGTTGCTCGACTCTTCCCACTGGCTTGCCTCGGAATTACACATTGACAACAACGCGCTCTCCTTTGATTTTGCCAACATGCTTTCTGTTTGCAACAATCGTTGCGAGACCTGCCGCTTCTGTATGGAACTGTTCAACTCCATCTCGCATCCCTTGCCAGTCGCGGTTAAGGGTTGAGCGGAGCAGCTGATGGAGTCTTTTGCCGAACTGCTCGACGTTTCCGCTCGAATTCATGGCCATCTCTGTGCTGGGCAAGTGATCGGGGTACGCATGGCTTTGCTCGGCCTGCGACTGATTGACATTGACGATCCCAAAGGTGCAGACCGAAAAAAACTCTATGTCATCGTCGAAATAGACCGTTGCGCCACAGATGCCATTCAGTCCGTGACTGGTTGCAGCCTTGGCAAACGCTCTTTACGCTGGCTCGACTTCGGTATCATGGCTGCCACCTTTGTCCATTTGCAGACCAACAAAGCCGTGCGGGTTACAGCCCGAGAAGAAGCCCGCGAGCTGTCCTCGCGCTACTGCCCTGAGTTGGCCGACAAATACCAGCGGCAGCTGGAAGCCTATCGGATCATGCCAGAGGAAGAGCTGTTCACGGTGCAAGAGGTAACAGTCCGCATTCCAGAGTATGACATGCCGGGCCGACCGCTACGGCGAGTCCAATGCACGCAGTGCGGCGATTATGTCCAGGATTGCCGCGAGGTAGTACATGAGGACAAGCTCATTTGCCGGGCTTGCGCTGGCCAGCGATATTATCAATTGGGGTGAAAAAAGGAAACCGCCATGTCTCGTCTTATGTCATCGCTTGCCCTTCTTGCTTGCGCGATCAGCATATTCGGCCTGTGCTCTGTCTTGGGAGAGCAGAAGGCAGTTACTAATGTAGAAGTTCCCTATGAAAATGTAAAAATAGGCCCCTATGAAGAAGTTTTCTTTCCAGCTCTTAATCTTAACGGCATCTACCAGGTAACGTTCTCCTCGCCAGATGGAAAAAAAGGCACGGGCATCGTTGTCATCTCAGGCGGCGCGGTAAACGGCGGGGATCCAGCCTACACCTATCAAGGCAGCATCTCCTCGGCAGGCAGCGAATTGAAGACCAGCATTGAGGTTGTCCGCTACAATCCAGGCGAACCCATCTTTGGGCCGCTTGACAACTTTCAGCTCGAACTTGACGGCGAAATCCAGGAAGGCGGCAAAGCCTTTACTGCCTCTGGATACGTTAAGTCCCAGCCAGCCCTGCGCATCAAGCTTGTCGGCACCTGGGTCAGGGCACTAATAATGCCGCAATTTGTCTACTGTAACAATTAATTTCGGTCGCGCTTTGTTCCAGAGGAACTTGGCCACGTTTGCGGCTCGGTTGCAAAGGAGTTTGGCTTGGCAAGAAAGGAGTTATAGTCGGCAGCAAAGGAGTTCTGCTTGGCCAAACTCCTTTCCTAGTCGGCCACAAAGGAGTTTTGCCGACTAAACTCCTTTCTTAGTCGGCAAAACTCCTCTTTGGCCAAGCCAAACTTCTTGACAAACGAGCCGCACTCTTGCCGTAGCGCAGATTATAGCTCTAGGGCGCACACTTTTGGCAGATTCCTGTAGTTTTGCGCATAATCCAAGCCGTAGCCAACCAAAAAACCCTGCTCAACATTGAATCCGACATAATCTGTCTGCACATCTGTTGCCCGGCGTTCTTTTTTATCAATCAGGGCACAGGTTTTGACTGAGGCCACCTGCTGTTTGGTCAAAAAATATTCGCGCAGCCAGGCCATAGTCAGGCCGCTGTCTATGATATCTTCGACGAGCAGCACGTGCTTGCCGACCAGATCAAGGTCTGGCTCCTTGCGCAGGACAACCGAACCGCTGCTCGCGGCTGCCTTGCCGTAACTTGCCACCCGGATAAAGTCAATTTCCACTGCCAACTGAATCTCTCGCGCCAAATCAGCGAGAAAAATAAAGGCCCCATTGAGGATACCGATCAGCACCAGCTTTTTGCCCTGATAATCCTCGGTAATCTGCTGGCCAAGCACCTTGACCCGCGCCTCGATCTCCTCACGGTCAAGAACGGTTGCCGCAATTTTCATATCCGCCTCGTCGGAAAAAAGTACGCGCTCGTGCGCTGGGAAGCATATAAGGCTGAATCGTAAACTGATCTTGCAAGAATGCCAAGCGGAAAAGTACAGACGGTGGGGCGAGGCATTTGCGCCGAGGAAAAAATTGACAGCAAGGCAAGGGTCGAGTAACGATGAGCGTGACAACAACGTTCCTTTCCCCATTCAACCCTTCCCAGATTAACCGTTGCCATGCGCCAATATCTTGTTGACGAACTCTCCTTTTTGGAACACGACAATTTGGATAGCTATCTCAAGCGTACCCTCAAACCTGGCCCAATCAGCGGGGTATATTGGCTTGTTGTGCCGGAGGAGTTGCTCGCCTTGCCGCAGCGTGAACACCCGGATTGCGGGCCATTTTATTTCTCCGTGATTCTCGAGAAGAGCGAGTTACGGGTGGAGTTCTTAGTGCGCAGTTCACACAACATGCACTGCGCCTGCATTGCTTGGGCCACACCAGCGCAGCGGCAGTTCGTGCTTGATTTCGTTGACAACATGCTTAAAGCGGAGTTTATTTCAGTGTAAGGTATAACCTGAGAAGGACAGCTGCGGCTGAACTTTGTCTGGAGCATGAAATCTGCAAGATCAACAAAACTGGAGGAATACGATGAAAAACGTTGTGCTATGTGTGAGCTGTGCTACCTTGTTGTCCCTGGCTTCTGCTGCCGAGAGTAGGATAATTGGACCGTATGCGAGCGTCCACGGCGGCATTGCGACCTTGAATAACGCAGAGGCTACAGGCTATGGTACCACCATAGAGTTTGATACCGATCCTGGTTTGGCCTTAACCGGGGCACTGGGCTATGATTTTGGGGCCAATTTCAGGATGGAAACCGAGCTGGGCTATCAGCAGAATGATATTGACAAGATCAACTGGAAGGGAAAAGGTCTGAGTAAGAAGGCCTCAGGGGATATCAGCAGCACTTCTGGTCTGCTCAACGGCTATTATGATTTTACCAATATCAGCTCGGTAACGCCATTTATTAGTGCCGGTATTGGCTTGGCTAAAGTGGAACTTGGTGACGTTGCAATTGGTGGGAACAACCTTCCTGGTGAAGCAGACGGGACGGCAATGGCCTATCAGGTCGGTGGTGGTTTTAGCTACGAGCTGAACTACAACCTGGCTCTCGATCTCAAGTACCGCTATCTTGCAGCGGTTGATTTAGAGCTTGATGATAACGTGGATACGATGGAATTTGATTACTCCAGCCACAATATCTATGGTGGAATTAGAGCTTCCTTCTAATTGCCTCTGCCTACAGGGGCGAAAATCCTTTCGCCCCTTCTTCTGTGCATCGTCAGCAGAAAATGACCAGTACAAGAGGTCGAATCGTCAAACCTCCTTGTACAACCAAACCCGCAGCATAGTCAGCAGCTCCTCTACATCAATCGGCTTGGCCAGATAGTCACTGGCTCCAGCCTCAATGCACTTTGCCCGGTCCTCTTTCATGGCCTTGGCGGTCAGGGCAATGATGGGTAGGTCATGGAACTGCTCTTGCTGCCGGATCTGGCGCATGGCTTCGCAGCCGTCCATACCCGGCATCATAATGTCCATCAGCACTAGATCAATCTGCATCTCCTCAGCTAATGCCTTGAGGGCCTGCCTGCCTTCTTCGGCAATGATCACTTCAATGCCCTTGTCCTCGAGAATACCGGAGAGGGCAAAGACATTCCGCATATCATCATCGACTAGCAGGATGCGTTTGCCTTGGAAAAAGTTTTCCTGATCATACAGCCCCGGAGTGACTATCTGCTTCTGCTCCGGGAGGTGCGTTCGGTGCAAACAGAGGGATATCTCCTCCAGCAGTTGCTCTAGGGAACTGACGTTCTTGATGACAACGGCCTCGGCATACTTGTTTACCTCAGTTTCTTCTTCCTGATTGAGATCTCTGCCTGTATGAACGATCACTGGTGGCATTTTCAGGTCTGGCTCGGCGGCCAGTCGGCGCAGCAACTCAATGCCATCCGTGTCGGGCAGGCTGAGATCAAGCACCATGCAGTCAAATTGCTGGCTGGGCAGCAGCTTCAGGACTTCCTGGCCGGTCTTAGCCTCGGCAATCAGGATGTCATCGCCGCCTGCCAGCTCAACCAGGGCAGAGCGGAGCTGATCATCGTTCTCCACCACCAGGAGCCGCTTGACCTGGCGGCTGAGAAGGGCCTCAAAACGGCTGAAGGCCTCCCTGAGCTGCTCCTCATCTGTCGGACGAACAAAAACCGCAACTGCCCCTTGCCGCAAAGCCTCGCTCTGAAGCTCCTCCTCACAGCGGACACAGACCAAAATATGCCTGGTCTTGACATCAGCTTTCAGGCTGGCCAGTACAGCCAACCCGTTGATGCCAGGCAGATGCATGTCCACGATGATGCCGTCGGGCTGATTGCTCCTGGCCAGCAGCAGCCCTTCCTCGCCGCTGGCAGAAGTCAGGGATTTAAAGCCCCGCTCCCGGCATTGGTTGAGCAGAAGCAGGGCAGCCTTGGGATCATCCTCGATAATCAAGATGGTCTTTTCAGCCTGAGGCTGCGCCTCGATCACAATCTGGGGCGGTACGGAGAGGACAGGACAGGACAAAATTTGCCCTCCCGCCTGATCTGCTTCTGCATCCCGCATTGGCAGGTAAAGGGTGAAGACAGCACCTTTGCCTGGTTCGCTTTGCAGATGAATCTCGCCGCCGAGCAAGGCAGCCAGTTGCCTGGAGATAGATAGGCCCAGACCAGTGCCGCCGTATTTGCGGGCAGTTGAGCCATCGGCCTGCTGGAAAGCTTCAAAGATGACTTGCTGCTTGTCTAGCGGGATACCAATGCCCGTGTCTGCCACGCTAATCGCGATGGTCTGGGCTGGATCAAGTTCTTTGTTCCTCAATTGAACATCAACATGCGGACAGGCAAAGGCAAGCGTCACTTCGCCCTGTGAAGTGAATTTGAGGCTGTTGCCAATGAAGTTCTTCAGGATCTGCTCGAGTCGGGTACGGTCTGTGACAATGCTGGCAGGCAGATCAGGACCGACCACGACCTTGAACTCCAGCCCCTTAGCCGCTGCCATGTGGCCAAAAAGGGCGTGGGCGTTTTCCGCCAGATCTGCCAGTGCGACCTCACCGACTTGTTTCCTAATCCGACCGGCCTCAATGGTTGCCAGATCGAGAATCTCATCAATAATGTTGAGCAGCTCTTTGCCAGATTCGACGATGATCATCGCGGCTTGCCGCTGTTCCGTGGTCAGATTGCCGTCCTTGTTCGCACTGAGGGATTGCGCCAGGAGCAGGAGGCTGTTCATCGGCGTGCGCAGCTCATGGCTCATGTTGGCCAGGAACTCGGATTTATATTTGGAAGCCAGAGCCAGCTCTTTCGATTTGGCCTCCAGCTCTTCCCTGACCTTAATCAGCTCGGCATTGCGCTGCTCTACCTGCTGTTTCTGGGCGATCAAGGCATAGGATTTCTTTTCCAAATCGGCATTTATCGCCTCAAGCTCGGACTGCATTTCCTGCATCTTCTTCGCCTGTTCCGCCAGTTTTTCATTGCTCTCGCGCAGCTCTTCGCCATGCCGCCGCAATTCCTCAGCCTGGAGCTGAGTCTCTTCAAGCAGTTCCTGAATTTGGCGGCTCTTGGCTGAAGAGAAGGTTACGGCAATGCTTTCTAGCACATCCTTGAGAAAGGAGATTTCATCGTCTGAGAATTCGCTAAAGGAGGCGAATTCAAGCACGCCCATCAATTTACCGTCATGAGCAAAGGGCGCAGCAAGGATGTTACGCGGAGCAGACTCGCCAAGGGAAGAGCTGATTCGGATGTAATCATCAGGCAGCTCGGTGATTGAGATAATGCTCTGTTCAAGGGCGGCCTGTCCGGCGAGACCTTCGCCGATTTTGATCTGCGAATTGAGACCCCGCCGCTTGTGGAAGGCGTAGCTGCCAGTCAGAATGAGATTCTCTCCTTTTTTATCAACAAGATATAAAGATGCCATCTGCGCACCGAGATGCTTGGACAGGCCAGCGGCGATGCTGTGCGCCAATGTCTGCAAATCCATCTTGCCTCGCATCTGGTCAGCCAGTTCCGCAACTCCGGTCTTGTGCCACAGACTGACAGACACCCGTTCCGCCATGTGATCCAGCGCATCTGCCATCAGGCCGATTTCATCAGAGCGGCGCATGTCCAAGCGCTGGGTGAAATCACCGGAGGCAATGGCATCTGCGACCTTGGCAGCCCGCACTATCGGCCTGTTGATTGAACGGGCAATGTAATAGGCAAAGACCGCCATCATGAGCATGGTGGCCACCAAGGCAGCAGAACCGCAACTCATGAGTTTGAGAACAGCCTTATTTTTGGTATCACCCATTGCTGTTCCAGCCTTCATGGCTTCGTCTTCATCAATTTCGCAGACCAAGGCCCAGCGGGTATCCAATATCTCAACAGGTGTCCATGAGGAAAGAACCTTTTTGCTGCGGTAATCTTTAGTGACTCCAGAACCGGAATTGCCATTCAGGGCATTTTGCACAGCTTCTGTCAGTACTTTGTTCCCCTTCTTAAATGAAGCCGCTCGGCTGTAATGATCAGGATTAAGAATGGAGCTGGAGCGCATATATCCGTCCATCCCGACCAGATAGGCTTCCTGTGTGTGTTCCTGCTCCGTGCCTTGCGCCATGATGTTATCGATAACCTCATCGGCAACCTGAATGGCAAGGTAGGCGATCACTTGTTCCTTATCTTTGATGCGGGTGATCAGAAAAGCGGCAGGCAGGTTGCGCAGTGGCGCATAGGGCGCAAAATCGCCAAAGGCGGTCTCCATGTTGGAATTTTTCTGAAGACCGGCAAAGGCCCGGCCTAATGAGCTGCTCCTGAGCGGCTCCCTGTTCAGGGAGAGGCCAAGATCAGTGCCCTTATTCAGGGTATAGATGATGTTACCAGTGGTACTGATCAGGAACATCTCCTGCCAGCTTAGGCTGGCACAGAGGTCTCTGAACAGGAAGTCATGCGTCCGAACAAGGGCCTGCCAAGCATCTGAGGCGGTGGAATTATCTGCTGCCGTGAATGCCTCGCTAAACGATTTAGCAGTCTGCGCCATCCATGGTGCACCGCCTGCCATGCGTAACTGTCTTTCCATCGCTATGAACGCGACGGTAAGCTGCTTTTCCTTACTCCGGCAGGCGGTTTTCAGCCGTTCATAGTCAGCGTGTTCTACAGCGGCCACGCCCTGGCTGCTGACAAGCTGCAAGGCATTAAAGGCGATCATCCAGAAGATACCGCTGATGAACAGCAGAGAAATAACCCCTAAGCAAAGATGGGATCCAACTAATTTAGTGCTCAGGCTGATTTTCATATTGCGGACTCACATGCAGACTTTCAGCCGCTTCGCCAAAGCAGCGGTGGCGGAGCTGCTCACAACCACTTTGTTTTTACCGGTCTCTTTGGCATAGCGCAGAGCTTGGTCGGCAGAGTTGATCATGTCCTCATCTTTCTTCGGGCGGTGTTTGACATACGATGCCACGCCAGAGCTAACGGTTATTCGGGTGGAGTTAACATCATCAGAGAATTCCTTTGCCACGCAGAGCCTGCGAATTTTTTCCGCGATCATGACGGCTGCATCTAAATCGGTCCTTGGAAGGAGAACAATAAACTTTTTACACCCATATCTAAAGGCAAAATCCGAGCTTTTGATGCATGATTGCAATACAACAGAGAATTCCTGAATAACGTATTCGCCAAATTCATAGCCAAATTCATCGTTTACATTTCTAAAGCAGTCAAGATCCAGCATAATGATCGAAAGATCGCTATTTGTCTTTCTGCATTTTTCAACTTCTTCCTGCATGACTATCTTCAGCTTACGCCGGTTATAGAGGCCGGTAAGCTCATCATGACTGGCCTGCTTTTCCAAAATATCATTTTGCTTGAGGACGAGCTGCTTAGTAGTCTCCAATTCAACAATCGTCTCCTTCAGCTTGCGCTGCTGAAAGTAGAGTTCAATGAAGAAGTTGATCTTTCCTGCTAGAATCGCCGGCTGGAATGGTTTGGTGATAAAATCAACCGCCCCAGAGTTATACCCCTTGAATACATGATAGTTATCGGAATAAACAGCTGAAAGAAGGATGATTGGCAGTTTGCGGGTCTGCTCCCAGCCACGGATGAGCTGGGCCAGCTCATAACCGTCCATATCTGGCATTCGCACGTCAAGAATGGCAAGAGCTAGCTCCTCTCCATGTCGAAGAATTTCCTTGAGAGCATCATTGCCACTGGTAGCTTTTATAAATTCAGCCTCAATATCTTTAAAGGTTGTTTCTAAGGCAAAGAGGTTCTTTGGATTGTCGTCAACGATTAGAATCTTTACTTTATATTTCATTTTGATTAGCCGGTTGATTAGTATATACTATCTCGACAAATGAATACTGCTTAAGCCTGTTTAGCTATACAGAAACAGCGTAGATTATAATAACAGTAGCATAGGAAGGTCTCGCTGCAAAGAATAAATTAGCCCTCTGGGCAAGCGAACCGGTGTTAACTCTGAGACTTCTTGCAATAAATAGAAGGATAGCATTGGCTAAGGCTAATCCAAATAGATTCGGTTCATCACAAAGAGGCGTTAGGTTTTATTAATCCGCTATAGACAGATACTCTATTTCTACCGTTCCCCTTAGCATGATATAGCGCGATATCAGCATGACGGATCATGTCCTTATGCTGTTTCGGCGGGTTATTTCTATATGAAGATACGCCGATACTGACGGTCATGCTGATGGTATGAGGTAGGTTCTGAAACAACTTGTCCGCGCAGAGCCTGCGAATATTTTCTGCTGTGGCTGTCGCTCCGTGCAGGTCAGTCTGCGGCAGTAGCACGATAAACTCCTCGCCTCCGAAGCGGAAGGCAAAGTCAGAATCGCTGATGCAAGAGAGGATGCGGGCGGCAAATTCTTTAATCACATAGTCGCCAAAATCGTGGCCGTAGGTGTCATTCACTTTTTTAAAATGATCGAGGTCGAGGATAATGATAGAAAGATCGCCGCCTGAGCATCTGGACTTTTCAGCTTCCTGTTTCAGGATTTTTGCCAGCTGCCGACGGTTATAGAGTCCTGTCAGCATGTCCTGGCTTGCCAGTTCCTCTAATATTTTGTTCTGCTCCAGCACTAATACTTTGGTGCGTTCAAGTGCTCTGATTGTTTTTCTGAGTTTGACCTGCTGCTTGTAGATTTTTATAAAAAATAAAACCTTGTCGGTCAAGACCTCTGGCATAAAAGGTTTAGGGAGAAAATCAACAGCCCCGGAATTATACCCTTTAAAAACATGATAATTATCTGAATACACCGCTGAAAGAAAAATAATTGGCAGATCTTCGGTCCGTTTTCGCTTGCGGATGCGCCGAGCTAACTCATAGCCATCCATTTCCGGCATACTTACATCCAAGATGGCTACGGCAAAATCATGCTTCAGAGTTTCCTGTAGTGCATCATGGCCGTTGCTTGCCTCAACGAATTCCGCATCAATATTTTTAAGAAAAATTTTCAGGGCGAAAAGATTGCTCGGGCTATCATCAACAATAAGTACTTTGACTGGGCACGCCATCTGCTTGCAAACCTGGTTTTTCTCTTTGTCCTGCGGCTTCCCAGAGCAGTATAGCACGTTCAGGTTGCATCTGATTAACTTTTGTTACGTTCTCATTTGGTAAAGCGTCAGGCGGAGAAGCTACCTATCCCTGCTGAGGATATATCCAGCCAGGCTGCGGAGAACCACGACATCTTCTCTCTGCCAGTCCTGATCAAAACAAGAGAGAGCAGCCAGCCCTGCTACCATCTCTTCTTCAGCTCGTTGATAACACCAAGCGAAACTGCCCAATCTCTCGAGAAGTTGTCGGACTGCACCGCAGGATACGCTTACGCTGTGGCCTGCTTGGATGCTGCGGAGCAATAACTCCCGCTCATCTCCGTTAGCTCGGCTGAGGGCGTGAATCAGCGGCAGGGTCATCTTGCCTTCAAGTAAATCGTTACAGACTTTCTTGCCTGTCGCCTGTTCGTCACCGCGATAATCCAGCAGATCGTCGGCAATTTGAAAGGCCAGGCCGATCTTCTCGCCGTATCGGGCCAAGGCCGCAACCTGTTCTGGGCAGCCTTGACCGTGTAGTGCCCCAATCGCACAGGCTGCACTGATCAACCCAGCGGTTTTTTTCCCGATGACTGCCAAATATTGTGCCTCAGTGACAGCTGGATCAGCGGCGTAACGCATCTGAAGAAACTCGCCATCAACCATATCGACGGTGGCGGCGCAGAATGTCTCCAGCCCTTTCTGGCCGGCCAGCTCGCCAATCAGGCGCATGGAGCGAGCGTGCAGCCAATCCCCGGCCAAAATCGCAGCGGCAAGGCCGTGCTGTTCGACAACGGATTTCCGGCCCCGGCGCTGTTCGGCATGATCAAGGACATCATCGTGAATCAAGGTGGCCGTGTGCAAATATTCAAAGGCAGCGGCCAGCAGGCCCAGTTCACGGCTATCCCGCCCCCCACAAAGCCGCGAGCTGACGGTCGTGAGCAGGGGCCGCAACCGTTTGCCTTTGCCAAGCAGGGAATACATCAGCACCTCAACCAAAAGCGGCTCACAGCCGCGCAGTGCTACGTCCAGATCAGCCCGCATAGCCAGCTCAACCTGGACGGCATTCTTGGCAATTAGCTCGAACAACGCGGCGGTTTCCGCTGCGAATGGCTTCATCTTGTTTCCTTCCTTAGATATAGTAAATAAACCTCTTGCATATAAGTCAACAAGTCAATAAGAAGAGTTGAATTCCAGGTTGCAACAATCAGGTTGCAGCGGCGAGAAAACCTGTGGCGATATTTTTTGCCTAACGCCTAGAAAAGATACCTTTCTTGCTCGCTGATAAAAAGGTTTGGCCGACTTGGCAAGAAGTTGTAGTCGGCCAAACTCCTTTTCTGCCGAGCAAGATTCCTTTCCCAGTCGGTAAAACTCCTTTGCGGCTCGGCCACAACTCTTTGTTGCCAAACAAGAGAAGGTTCTGGCTCGGCAGAAGAAGGTTGTTGCTTGATAACAACTCTTTCTTGTCAAGCAACAACTCTTGGTAGCTCGGCCACAACTCTTTGTTGCCAAGCAAGAGAAGGTTGTTGCTCGGCCACAAAAGGTTCTTACTTGGCAGCAACTCTTTCTTACCGAGCCAAACTCGTTGGTAAATGAGCCGTCTTCTTCTCTGGCGTAGTTGCAGAGCTGACCAAGCAGGCCAAAACGGTTCCTTCTTCGCTGCAAACTGAGGCATTCTCACTGGGCGAAAAAACGCTCTACGTCCAGCAGCTTACGACTCAAAGGTGAAGGCGGCAAGGCGGCAATAAACTTGCTGCCATAGGGCTTGCTGAACAGTCGCACGTCCAAGATAGCGGTCGTACCTCGGTCTCCGGCCCGGCGCATTAGCCTGCCTACGCCCTGCCGCAGACTGAGAATGGCTCTCGGCACTTGCAATTCAACAAACGGATTGCCGCCATTGGTCTTAATTCGGTCAATTCGCGCGAGAAGTACTGGATCAGTCGGTACTTCAAAGGGCAACTTATCGATAATGACGAGACTGAGGGCTTCACCCGGTACATCAACCCCTTCCCAGAAGCTGGCCACGGCAAATAGCACCGAATCAGTCTCTTTGCTGAAGCGGGTCAGCAAGTGCTGCCGGGAGGCCTCGCCTTGGCGGAGCATGGGATAACTCATCTTGCCGTGCAGACTCTGCCAAGCTGATTCCATGGCTTGAAACGAGGTGAATAAGACCAGAGCACGGCCTCTGGAGTAGGTGAGCAGTGCCCTGATTTCCTGCTGGAGCCGCTCACGGTAGCCGGGCGCGTTCGGTTCAGGAAAGGAATTGTCCGGCACATAGAGCAGCGTCCGGTTTTTATAATCGAACGGCGAGGGGAAGACGTAGGTTGGGCTGTTTTCTGGGATACCAAGTCGGCGGCAGAAATACCCAAAGCCGGAGCCACCGCTCAGAGTGGCTGAGGTGAAGACGCAATGTCGCACCTGGGCATATAGAGTCTGCTGGAGATCGGCAGCTACGTCTATTGGCGTGGCTGAAAGCGTCAGATTCTTCTCGCTGCGTTCAAACCAACGGACATGACCGCCCTTGTCAGCGAGCGCAAAGCTCGCCACCTTGGTCAAGGCTTCGATTTGGCCCTCGCAACGGAGTAGATACTGCTTCCACGAGCCGTCGTCCTGCTTTTCAACCATCTCCTCCAGCTGTTCAGCCAGATCAGCAAGCACGGCCAGTAATACCTCTTTGGTCCGACCCAGCGCGGGCTGCGCGGCAAAGAGGTCGGGCAAGGGAAAACGGCCTCTGTCTGGCGGAAAAAGGCTGAAGAAACGTTCTCCCAGTCCGGCCAAGCTCTCCAAAGCGGCGAAGATCTTTTTATGCTTCCGCTTGCCACCGCTGTCCCGCGCTGCTTTCTCGATATCTGTGAGCAAATCAAGGAGCTGATAGCGGGAAAAAGAGAAGCCAAAGAACTGGGCAGCAATGTCCTCCAGATGGTGGGCTTCGTCAAAAATGACTGACTCGTAGCGAGGCAGGACTTCGCCAAAGCCGCTTCGCCGCACAGCCAGATCCGAGAAGAGGAGGTGGTGGTTAACCACCAAAAGCTGACAGGAGGCAGCTTCGCGGCGAACCCGGTTCAAGTAACAGCGGTGGTAATCTGGGCAATCAGAGCCAAGGCAGAAATGCGATTGGCAGCAAATGCTCTGCCAGAGCAGCGAACTGCCTGCGATGCCGGGGAGTTCGGCCCGGTCAGCGAAGGTGGTCTTTTTCAGCCACGCGCGAATGCTGGCCTTGGCGAGATCTTCCTTGGTTTCAGCAAACAGTAGCTGCTGCTCGCCGGTGATGAGCTGGTGCCAGCGATGCAGACAGAGGTAGTTCTGGCGGCCTTTGACGCACATGGCTTTCAAATCCGGGGCAATGTACTGGCGAATGAAAGGGATTTCGCTGCTGAGTATCTGATCTTGGAGATTGCGGGTATTGGTCGAAACCACGGCTTTGCGCCCACTGAGGATGGTCGGCACCAAATAGGCCAAGGTCTTGCCAAGGCCAGTCTCTGCCTCAACAATCAGACAGGCAGCAGGCGGGCCTTCCTGCTGCGCCAGCAACGAAGCGGCTGCCTTGGCCATTTGTTGCTGGCCAGGACGGGCTTCATACTCCTTCAGATGCTGGGCCAGGATGCCTACTGGGCCGAAAATGTGTTCCATCGCTTCTCCGTTTATGGTGTCTCACAAGAGTGATCAGCATAACGTTGACGTTTTTCAGTTGTCAACAGCAAAGGCATAAAGTAGTAATTAGGATATCCACTTTTGCTTCCCCTCCAACCGTGAAACGGCCATGTGCGATCCCGATTCCCTTAAGTCCGCCGGTCTCCTGCATGACGATGTGTATTTGGAGGGCGACGAAGTTGTACTGGCTGTGGACGATTTTGTCCAGATCGCCGATATCATTAGAGCCTACCTCCAACACCGCTGCCTGAAGACCCTGACTGCCGGTTCTGTTGCTGAATTTAAGCAGGTGCTGAGGCAGGCACCTGTGGCCTTGGTGCTTTTAGACATTAACCTACCCGACGGCAGCGGGGTTGATTTAATCCCGGAGATCAAGGCGGTCAACCCAGACACCGCAGTAATCATGCTCTCCGGCGTGACCGATCTGCAAACCGCCCTGAAGTGCATCCGGCATGGCGCAGACGACTACCTGACTAAGCCAGTGCAGTTTGAGCCGTTCTGGGAGACGGTGCGCAAGGTGCTGGAGAAACGGCGACTAAAAATCAACAATCGTCGCTACCAGCGGCAGATTGAGCAGGGTAATTTCCGGCTCCGCCTGATGCACAAGCTGGCCGTGAAGATGAATACCGCCTATCTCAGCATGAGTGCCTTGGATGACATTCTGTGGGCCATCCTCGTGGGCATAACCGCCGAAGAGGGACTAGGCTTCAACCGGGCCTTTCTTGCGTTATTTGATGATTCTGGACAAGTGCTCGAGGGGCGGCTCGCTATCGGGCCGGGTTGCCGTGAAGACGCAGGCCGCATCTGGCAGGAAATCAACAGTAAGGAGATTCGTTTTCATGACCTGATTGATTCCATCCGCGAGCATGATTTTCACGAGGACAGCGAGGTCAACCGGATTATCCGGGCCTTACGCATTGAATCCGTCAATAGGGATCATCTACTCTTCCGGGCAGCTGCTGAGTGCAGAACCATCAATGTCAAGAACGGTCAGTGCGACTGCGGTGGCCCTGCGCCGGTTGAGCTGATGGGTCTGCTTGAGGAAGACAGCTTTGTCGTGGCTCCGCTTTTTTCCCAGAACCGCTCGCAGGGAGTAATTATCGCTGACCATTTTGTCACTGGCAGACAGATCGACCACGAACAGATTCAGGCTCTGGAAAGCTTTGCCAGCCAGGCCAGTCTGGCGATTGAGCATTGGCGGATGTATGTGCAGATGGAAAACAAGCTCAAAGAACTGGAAGAGGTGACAGAAGAGCTAGAAAAAAACAACGGCCTGTTGGTCGAGGCAGAACGCTATGCTGCGGTTGGCCAGGTAGCGGCCCAGCTCGCCCACAATATTCGCAATCCGGTCACGGCTATTGGTGGTACCGCCCGGCTACTCACCCGGAAGATCATCGATCCGCAGCAGCTCAATTTTCTTGGCATGATGATCAAAGAGGTGGGCAAGATCGAACAAACCTTGGAAGATCTGCTCAACTTTGTTGACCAAGAGCCTTCCGTGAAGGAGCGCGTTCTTCTCTATTCACTGATTGTCAAATCGCTGATGCTCTTCTATAGCGCAATGCAGAAACAGCGGATTGAATACGAAATTTTCATGCCTGACCGCCAGCTGGAGTTTGAACTGGATCCTCGACAGATGAAGCGGGTCTTTGTCCATCTGATCCGCAATGCTGTGGAGGCGATGGAGCAGGGTGGCAAATTGGTCATTGAGGCTGTCGTCACCAATGGGCAGCTCCGCATCGCGGTGCTGGACAGCGGCATCGGTATCGCTGAGGCAGATATCCGGCGGGCTGCTGATCCCTTCTACACGACCAAGACCGCAGGCACTGGCGTGGGGCTGACCTTGGTGGAACGGATCGTCAAAGAGCACAGCGGTATCCTCAGCATCCGCAGGCGAGAGAGCGGCGGCACTGAAGTGTCCTTTAGTCTGCCAGGCAACTAACGTACATTTGTAGATTTGGAGTTGCCAAAGCAGCCTGAACCTGATACAGAGGTAAGGCTCTTTTACCCTACTCAATTTTCGCAAAAGGAATACATTATGGCTCAGGAATCTATCCATCTTGCCAATAGGGTGCTGCAAGTACCGCCCTCTCCGACACTGGCTGTTAACGCCAAAGCCAAAGCTCTGAAGGCGGCAGGCGAGAATATCCTCAACTTCAGCGTTGGCGAGCCAGATTTTGACACGCCAGAACATGTCCGCGAGGCAGGAAAGCAGGCTATAGATGATGGTCAGACCCGTTACACCGCTGTGCCTGGCATTCCAGAGCTGCGCGAGGCAGTTGCCATGCGTTTCAAGCTCGATCACAACTGGGAGTACCACCCTGATCAGATTCAGATCTGCTGTGGCGGCAAGCACGGCCTCTACAACATCTTTCAGGCCATGCTTAATCCCGGCGAGGAAGTCTTAATTCCGGCTCCGTATTGGGTTTCCTATCCACCCATGGTGCAACTGGCCGGTGGAATCCCGGTTGAAGTCCCTTTAGATGAAGCCAGCAATTTTGATCTTGACCCGAATATTCTAGCGGCCAAGGCCAGCAACAAAACCCGCGCGATTTTCTTGAACAGTCCCTCCAACCCAGCAGGTTCAATCTTCTCGGTAACGGCTTTACAGGCTGTCGCGAAAATGGCCCTTGAGCGCGGCTGGCTCGTGGTCAGTGATGACATCTACGAGACCATCACCTATGTGGAGGGCAAGCTGCCGCATATCTTAGATGTGGAGCCTCGCTTAAAGGAGCAGACCGTGGTGTTGAACGGGGTGTCAAAATCCTTTGCCATGACTGGCTGGCGGATCGGCTATTGCGCCGGGCCGAGCCATTTAATCAAGGCGATGAATAAAGTGCAGAGCCACTCAACGTCCAATCCCTGTTCCCCAGCCCAGTATGCCGCCTTGGCCGCCTTGACTGGCCCGCAGGACTTCCCGGCGCAGATGAATAAGGCCTTTCTGCCCCGGCGCGACTTTTTTGTCCGCGACTTGGAGTCCATCGAAGGCGTTACCTGCGTCAATCCCAGCGGCGCGTTTTATGTCTTCCCTAATTTCTCCGCCTATTACGGCAAGTCCTTCAAGGGCAAGGTGCTGAAGGATTCCGTGGCAATGGCCGATTATTTCCTTGAAGAGGCCAAAGTCGCCTCTGTACCGGGTGCGGCCTTTGGTGCAGATGCCTTTGTTCGCTTTTCCTTCGCCACCTCAATGGAGGTAATTCAGGAAGGTATGACCCGAATCAAGAAGGCATTGACTGCGCTGGAAGGATGATGCTTTCCAAGAGCCAGCATCTCCTGCTTGTCGCCTTTCGACTCTAACAGCGCAAGCAAAGGTAGAAAACACCTCTTCCCGCAATCCTTTTGAGGTCATTTGCAAAGGAGTTTTGCCGACTAAGACTCCTTTGCAAGTCGGTAAAACTCCTTTTTGGCCAAGCAAGAAAGGAGTTCTGCTCGGCCAAACTCCTTTGCAAGTCGGCAGAACTTCTTTGCGGCTCAACAAGACTCCTTTTTGGCTAAACAGAAAAGGAGTCTTAGTCGGCAAAACTCCTTTCCTGCCGAGTAGAACTCCTTTGTAAGTCGGCACGACTCCTCTTCTGCCAAGCCAAACTCCTTTGCCAGCGAGTAAGAAAAGAGTATTTTCTCTTCCTCCAGCTTCCCAGATTGGTTGGCTTGGCTGTGAATAGCTGCCTATTTTTGTTCGGTTTTGCTCTTCACCAGCGTGCTCTACTGGGAATCCACAAGAAGCAACACGGCTCTGTGCCTGGATAACAGTGCTCAGAAACTGCCTGCTTTTTTTTCCTCAATCGCAATCTGCTGATTGACCATCACTACGTTACTTTGCAGAGAAGCCTTACGTACCTCATATCTGTCGTTATCTGCGGTGATAAAAGGCACACGACGTTCTAATTCAAAGGCATCGTAACCTTCGCGAAGATTTTGCCAAAAGGAGTACCATGGGGAATATCTGTTTTTTTCTACATTCTCCTTGGTCATCCGAAAGGGAAAGATGTGGATATTGAACTGTTTTTGCCCTTTAAGGAAGGCCTGATGAGCAAGAAGGTAAATTTCTTCAACCTGAAGATTGCCCATAGCCAAGCAGCCTTGGGAAATACATTTACCATGCACCATAATGTCGCCGCCAGTACGCTTGTTTTCTCGATCAACCGCATTGGGATAGCCTATATCAAAAGAGAGATGATATCTGCTGTCTGGATTGAGCTGACCAGCCGAGACGGAGTAGAAGCCTTCTGGGCTTTGTTGGTCTCCTTCGCGCAGTTTAGGGCCGACTCTCCCTGAGTAAGCACAGATCGGGTAGGTCTTAAACAAGCTAAACTTGCTTCCTTTCTGGAGCCACACTTCGAGCTGTTTCGGCTGTTTGAAAACGCGCATGAAGATCGGGGCACCAAGCTGGAGGCCTTTGGCGGCAAGCTGCCGTTCCACTCTGGGACGGGCATTGGCCATGAAGGTGTTCGCTTTAAAATTGCTGAGAGGAAACTCCGTCAAGAGTTGCGCTGAGGACAGGTGAGGAGCGAGGAGCAAGGCCGCCCCCAGCAGAGGGCTAAACAGGATGCTGCTGCGCATAGGTGCTATTTTTTTGTAAAAGATTGGGAGAAAGAAATCCTGTCGTCGCATTCGCGCGACAGGAAGGGGTTAGAAGTATTCTATGCGGGCAGATGCCTGGTCGTCAATAGGAAGGGCACCTATTCTTAGCAAGAGCATCTTTTAGAAGAGAAAATCGTTTTGGTGGGCTAACTTCTCTAATTTCTTACTATCAACCTTCATGTAGAGTTGAATGAACAGATCGCCGAGATTGCTTCTCGTGTGCGGGATTAACATGTCATGTTCTGCCTCGTAGCCAGTGATAGCCCTTTGCAGATCAACATCATAGTTTTTGTCGATCTTGCCAACATAGTATTTCAGCTCTCTGAGGATGAGTTTGAGATATTTTATTCTCTCATTTTCATCCAGCTCCAGCCATTTCTGATAGGCTGAGACCGTTGCCTCAGGGGTAGGCCCTTCTACTGCGAAGCAGCGGGAAAAATCAAGCTGCTGATACAAACCTCTGAGCGTCCATAATACGGCTGCTTCAATCAGCGTTCGCTGCGCTCCGTGCAAACCTTCCCGGAGTTTCGACTGGGCGGCGAAACTCATGCTGCCTTCGCCATAGCCTAGCCCGATAGTAAATTTGTCTGACTCTGTATAGGTATTCAGTGTTAGCGTGGTGGCAGCTCCGACGGTATTGCTTATGGCATCACCGAGATATACTACCAATGACAAACTTCTTGCAGCCTTGGAAATGCCGTATTCAATTTGTGCTTCGCCGTGGTTACCTTTTGTCTCTGCACCGCTACCATCGCCCTTGTTGATGTAATCAGAGGAATCGTTTTGGGTATACACTCCTTTTACCCTAACCACCCCCGTAGCTTTGTACATTTTAGCCATATCCTTCACATAGACCGGATTCAGCATACCGTATTTGTCTTCCTGCTGAAACAGGCCAAAGGGCGGCGAATAAGGGATAATGATCTTTTTTGGTGAGATGCTCCGTTTAATGACTGACTCGAAATCATATTTGCCACTGTCGGCCAGCGGGCCGTTTTCCCGCGTATATCGGCCAGTCAGCATCTTGGTGTCCGGTACTACTGGTGCAGTACCGTCATAAAAATCATCTACGAGCAGAAGAATGTTCCCTGTGTTAGGAGCTTGGTTGATCTTATCTCCCATACATTTCAACGTCTCAGTCAGATTAGTCATGGCGGAATGCGGCGTTTCCGTCATGATATTAGACATGGACGAGTTAATATTAGAGCAGCTAGTGTTGATAAGTAAAATTGTGCTTCCTAACCATGCTGTTCTGAGTAAAATATTCATTTCAGCAAAGGTAGGGGGGAACGCGAAGGAGAAAGGAAGGACAACTCAGTCTGTTGGCAGGAAATAACGGAGACGCTCAACTACTGGCATTCAAACACTATCGTGTTGACATCAAGATATTGGAATGCATCACCTGAACCTTCGTTATAATTTCCATAAAAAATACACTTTGGTTCAATAGGGTTGTCAACAATAATGTTTCTATCGGGTAACACATAACCATTGGTTTTGGGCAGCCGCTGGTTTTCATCACCCAATGCCTTGCTGTTCGGCATAGCACTGTCTTTCTGACTCAGCACAGAATTCAGACCAGGATTTACTTCCACATTAGGTATATCAACTTCATTGATTTCTGCTGTACTTGTTTTAGCCCAAGCAAAAAAAACAAAAATAAGGATGAACAAAAATATTTTCTTTTCCATGCGGCACCTCCAAATAATACAACATCTTAATTACAGGAGTCGCAGTCTGTGATGACGTTGATGCCTTGAATACTGTCGGTATTGTTGCGAGAACTCATGGTAACTGAACCAGAAATAGCTACCATTTGTGTAACAGAGTCCGCGCTACCCCGATAAACGTTGACACCTTGGACAACTTTATCGCCCTCCGATAGTGTCAGCAAAAAATCCTGTTCCATCAGCGTAACCTGCATAACGTTCCCTCTATAAGAGGGATTTACTATCACATTGATACCCTGAGTGCTACCATCATCGCTGGATGATTCAATATTCATCTCGCTGCTGACCTGAACTCCCTGAAACATTCCTGTGTTTAAGGCATCTGCAAACTGATCAAAAACAGCAAAATCTGCGTTTGCTGATTTCAAAGGAGTTAGTAATATCCCAGCGAAGGATATGAACAAACAAATTTTTTGTACCATTTTACTCTGTTCCTCCCCCAGCAGTTAGGATATCACACTGTTACATCCGTATTGAGCATCGTCAAGACAGGAGAAAATACAAAAAAATCAACAGAAAAACTTCTCCTGCCTCTGCTAATCAGTTTGCACAGTCACTGGCACTACAGGCGGTGACTAAGTTAATCGCCTGAACAGCCCCTGCACCGTTTCCGGAAGAAGTAAGGTTTGCACTCCCGCCGACAGTAGTTTCCTGCATTGTCAGTACCGCAACCTCGCCCTTAAACACGTTACCAGCCTGAGTAGTATCCTCTCCGTCAGTCATTGTAAGCTTCAGATCACCATCAGCTTCCAAACTTTGCTTCGGATTTTCATGGCCGATTAATACGTTACCGCCTTGAGTCGTACCTTTGTCATTGGACGATGTTATAACAACATCCTCCCCCGATGCAAGCCCTTGGGCGATACCAGCTACAATACCCTCAAATGGATTGAATGCTGCCATTGCTGCTGAAGGACAGAGGCTTAAGCCTAATACTGCTACAAAACTGATTTTTTTCCACATGATCGTCTCCTTTTGACTGAAAAAAGCAAATTGCGAGTGAAATATTTTGCCTTTTTTCCTATATATAAAATATATCCCGGAAGACAGAACAAAGCAAGCGGAAAAGCAGAAAACTTTAGCAGGATACACAGCAAAGATATACTCAAGACGGGGGTATTTCCTTCCGTCATGAAAAAAGATAAATGGTTTCGAAGGCAAACGCGGTAAAAAAATAAAAAACAGGTGACTCGACTTGCCTGATGTATCTGCGGAGAGTAAGATGCACACTGCGCAAGCGGAAATTCCACAAAAAAAACTCAGCATAAAAAAGGAAAAATGAAAAAAGCTCTTGCATTATGCTCGCTGCTCCTGCTGCCCGCGCAACTGGCAACTGCCGCATCCAGCAGCAGCCCGCGTTTTCTTGACACCTGGTCGGTCATGAACAACTGGGAGTCAGGAGCGAGTCCAGTGGATTTCGCCCAAACGTTTGATAAAAAGCTCGTCTTTGTCCTAGGCGAGGACGGCAACGTGCAGATTTATTCCGCAGTCGGCGAGCAGCTAGGCACGCTATCCATGCAGAGCCGCCCAGTAGCTATTGATATTGATCCACGTGGTAAAATCCTGTATGTGGTTGACCAGAGCGGCACTTGCACGATCTTCAACATCTCTCTGGAGAGTGGTGTGGCGGACGGGTCGGTGCGCAGCCGTTGGCGGACCCAGGCTAGGCCGGTCGATATTGCAAGCCTGCCAGACCGAGGGTTAGTCATTACCCTAGAGGCTGACAGCGTCATTCGAGTTTATTCCTATCTCGGTGAAAAGCAGGGGGTTCTCCCTGTACCGGCAGGTATCTCTGCTCTTGATCTCGTCCCGCGCAGCAACATGCTCTATCTGCTGAACCGTAATGGCTTCTACGCCGCATTGAGGATCGGCTTCTGAGCAGCTGGCTTTTCCCTCATAAAAAAACACGATTTGTTCAGCTTGCCGGACGCAGCACAGGACAGTATAATGCCTGCACCATGCTTATCTTCTGTCAATTTTTCACACCAAGGAAAGGAATAAAATGATGAAAAAAACTCTTACGTTGGGTTGCTTTCTCCTGCTTTTCGGTCAGATAGCATCGGCCCAGCCACCTGCACCGGAGCAGCAACCTGCGGCCAAGCCAGATGCACTCTCCTGGACAGTTATGCAGGCATGGAAGACTGAATCCAAGCCTGTTGATTTTGTCCAATCACTGGATGGCAGAATAGTATTTATCCTTGGCGAGGACAACAAGGTCTATTTGTACTCCACCGAAGGTCAAAAGCTGGGAGTTATACCAGCTGATCCAGACACGGTTGGCGTAGATATCTCGCCTCGAGGAGAGATGTTGTACCTGATGGACAAGAGCGGTGCATACAAGGCCTTGGACATCTCCTTTGCCAAAGACATTGACATCTCCGGCTCCCCATTCAAGGGTAAGGAGGATGCGCCAGTGGCTTTGGTTGTCTTCTCGGATTTCCAATGTCCCTTCTGTAGCAAGGTGCATCCTTTGATGGAAGAGGTCATGAAGAAGAATCCTGATAAGGTCAAAGTGGTATTCAAGCATATGCCCTTGGGAATGCACCAGCAGGCAGAGCCAGCAGCTCGTGCCGCTATTGCTGCTCAGGCTCAAGGCAAGTTCTGGGAGATGCATGATGCACTTTTTGCTGCTGCCACAGGCTCTGGTCTGACGGCTGAAGCGATTGATAAAGCTGCTGCTGCCATTGGTTTGGATGTGGCGAAGTTTAAGGCAGATTTGAACAGTCCAGCCACGCAGGAAAAGCTGGCCAAGGATATGACCACTGCTCGGCTTGCTGAAGTTAATGGTACGCCAACCCTGTTCGTCAATGGCCGCCGGGTCAATTCTCCTAGCCCTGATGCCATTCAGAAGATGATTGATCAGGAAGTAGCCAAGAAGAAGTAAACATCTGTGCCATCTCCGTCGAAAAGAGAACGAGCAGCTGGCGAGGCGGATAAGGGGTTAGAGTTCACTGATCATGCTGCTGCGCAGGCATTGTTTGGTGAACTGAACCGCAACCTTCATACCGTCGAACAGGCCGCAGGTGTCCGTATCCACTGCAGGGGCTATGCCTTACAAATTGAAGGGCAGTCTCATGCAGTGGAACTTGCGGTTTCAGCTCTCCAACAGCTCTATGAACTCGTTCGTAAAGGGTATCCGATCTTCAGTCAAGACATCGCCTTTGCCCTGAAGATACTTGAAGGCACGCCCCGTGCTGTTCTCGAAGAGATCTTTTTAGAGAAGGTCTGTATTACTGCTAAAAAGCGGATCATCTCTCCCAAAACCATCAACCAGAAAAACTACATTGAGGCTATCCGGCGCAGCGACATCGTGTTTGGGATTGGCCCCGCAGGTACAGGTAAGACCTACTTGGCTGTAGCTATGGCTGTCTCTGCCTTGGCTGCTGAACGAGTACAGCGAATTATCCTGACCCGACCAGCAGTTGAAGCTGGGGAGAAGCTCGGCTTTCTCCCAGGTGATCTGGCACAGAAGGTTGATCCTTACTTACGGCCACTCACTGATGCGTTGACAGATATGCTGGGGGCGGAGAAAGCTGCTGATTTCATCGGGCGAGGTATCATTGAGATTGCACCGCTGGCCTTTATGCGGGGTAGAACATTGAACAAGGGCTTTGTCATCCTTGATGAAGCACAGAACACCACCCGCGAGCAAATGAAGATGTTCCTCACGCGGATTGGCTTTGACTCGCAAGCAGTGATCACCGGTGACATCACCCAAGTTGATTTACCTGGTGGTCAGCCTTCTGGTTTAGCAGAAGCCAAAAACATCTTGCAGGACATTGACGGTATCAGCTTTTGTCATTTCGATAGCAACGACGTAGTACGCCATCCGCTGGTGCAGAAGATCATCCTGGCGTATGAGAAGAGTCCTCGTCGCGACCGTCCAGAAACCTAATGGCCATCAATCTCCTCACCCATTATAATAATAGTCACCTTCGCCTCAACCTTCGCCTGCTGCGGGCACAGACAGTCCGCTTAGTGGCTTTACTTGGCCAAACTGGTCGGCCAGTGAGCATCGTCTTGATGGATGATGCAGAGATAGCGAACTATAATCAGACCTATCGTCACAAAGAAGGGCCGACTAACGTCTTATCCTTTCCCGCAGAGAACGCAAACGAGCTAGGCGATATCCTTATTTCTGTGGAAACAGCTTGGCGCGAGGCTGTAGAAAAGGGTGTATGTCTCCATCAGCATCTAACTTGGCTGATTATTCACGGCCTCCTGCATTTGCTTGGCTATGATCATGAGCTATCTGATGAGCAAGCGGAAATCATGCAGGATAAAGAAGCGCAGCTCTTTCAGGCCATTCACCATATTCATTCACGAGGAAGAATCATGCCGCAGCTTGCTATCAATGTTGACCACATCGCCACCATCCGGGAAGCACGAGGCGGCGCAGAGCCTGATCCAGTGTTGGCCGCTGGTATATGTGAGTTAGCCGGAGCCAGAGGCATTGTCGTGCATTTGCGAGAAGATCGCCGTCATATTCAAGAACGTGATGTGCGCGTCTTACGAGAGACAATCAAGACCCGGCTGAACTTAGAAATGGCAGCGGTAAAAGAGATTGTCAATATCGCCTTAGAGGTCAAGCCAGATTTAATCACCTTAGTCCCAGAGAAGCGCAAAGAGTTAACCACCGAAGGCGGCTTAGACATTCTGGAGGATGAGAAGAAGATCAAGAAGACGATTGCGAAGATGATTGAGGCAGGTATTCCCGTCTCGCTCTTTGTTGATCCCAAACCTGAGCAGATTAAGGCGGCTGTTGATGTTGGCGCAACCTATGTTGAGCTGCACACAGGCCGTTATGCTGAGGCAACAGACCAGAAGGAGCAAGATAAAGAGTTCCATCTCCTTGAACAGGCAGCAGAGACCGCCTTTGCCGCTGGTTTGCAGGTCAATGCTGGGCATGGGCTGAATTATCTTAACGTGGGCCGCATTGCTGCCTTATCCGTGATTGAAGAATTAAGCATTGGTCATGCGGTAATTGCTCGCGCTGCTTTTGTTGGTCTTGATCAAGCAGTACGCGAGATGCAAAACTGCATTGATTTGGCTGCATAAGCAGCTTAAGAGACTTCTGGCAAAACTTCAGTTGCTTCAACAGGAGAGGAGCCTGACTGAAACCCTGCTTTGTTGACCGCAGATCACGGTTGCATCGGCCTGATTCACACTTGAATCGAGGCAATTTAAATTTAAATCGAGGCAAGTTACGTTTAAATCACTCTGATTGAAGCATGAACCAGAACGATTCACGCTTCAATTGCCCCGATGCAAGAGTGAATCGTCCTGATGTAAGCGTAAATTACCTCAATTCAAATTTAAATCACTTTGATTCAAGTGTAAATCGCCTTGATTCAAGTTTGAATTGCCTCGATTTAAATTTGAATTGCTTCGATTCAAGCGTGAATTGCCTTGATTCAAATTTAAATCGTCTTGATTCAAGTGTGAATCAGGCCGGTTTAAATAGCAAATTTTGCTGTGAAACAGGCAAGAAAGCTGTAGCAAGACAAAAAAACGTGTACTGAAGCTTTGACGGTCGTTGTTGTTGGCACGGAAACCTTACCTTCTCCTGCCAGTAAGCTGGCCTAATATGCTGGTCGGTCTTATCGGGTGGATCAAAAGATGGCCTAGCAAAAAAGCAGCCAGAGCAGGCTGGCTTCTTCGCCTATTGTGTACTTTTTACCTCGCTGCTGCATTTTCTCTACAGCTCGCCCTTGACGAAGAGCTGTTCATTGATTAATACTACCCGATTAACGCGAGAGTGGCGGAACTGGTAGACGCACTGGACTTAGAATCCAGCGCACTTCGTGTGTAGGGGTTCGACTCCCCTCTCTCGCACCAAGTAAATATACAACACGGTCCCATATTCAGGAGACGGGCAGCATCACCATGCTCCTGCCTGGATTGAGATACTTTCTGCCCAGGGCAGGCAATCCGAACTAAGGAATTGAGGCAATGGAAATAGCAGCTGATCAATGTTCTGTCCCAAGCGACGGATATGTCCCAGACCCAGACTTGAACATAGAAATTGAAATTGCAGTCAAAAAACTGAGCGAACTGACCCGCGAGATCACCGTCACCGTGCCTGCGAACGTAGTGCAGGAGGCGATGGACAAAGCCTATGGCAAGCTGAAAAAGGATGTCCATCTTAAAGGATTCCGTAAAGGCAAAGCCCCCATGTCCATCCTAGAGAAAAACTACGGGGAACGCGTGCAAGCAGAAGTTGCGGAGAAATTGGTGCAAGCTACCTATTTCGAGGCAGTAGAGCAGAAAGAGTTAGACGTAGTAGTCCATCCTGAGATTCGCGAAACCCGTTTTGCCGATGATGGTACCTTTGTGTATGTGGCGTTCGTGGATGTTAAACCAGTCTTTGAGATCAGCGAGTACAAGGGCGTAGAACTGGAAAAGAGTCCGATCAATATCACCGATGCCGACATTGACCGCAGGATTGAAGACCTGCGCCGCAAGCACGCTGTGCTCAGAGTTGCTGACGAAGAGCATGGTGTTGCAGTTGATGACATTGTGATGGTGGATTTCCAGGGCTTCCATAATGAGAAGCCGATGAAGGAAGTACATAACGAGAACTACGCCATTGATGTAGGTACTAAGCGGTTGGGTGCGGAGTTTGAAGAGCAACTGCTTGGTCTGAAGAAAGGCGAGTCAGCCCTGTACGAGACGGTGTTCCCAGCTGATTATCCTAACCCAGTCATGGCAGGCAAGACCATTGAGTTCAAGGTTGATGTTAAGGAGATCAAGGAACGGGTAAAGCCTGTGCTTGATGATGCCTTTGCGCAGGATGTTAATCCGAAATACGCTACCCTGGCTGATCTGCGGGCTGATATCGCCGAGCAACTCCGCAAGCAACGGGAATCTGCTCAGGAAGGTGATCTGGCTGACCAACTCATGCAGAAGCTCATCAGTATGAATACGTTCCCAGTACCAGAGCGGGCTGTGAACTATGAGATTCAGGAGATGATCAATCAGACTGAAGAGCAGCTGAAGCGCACAGGTCTGACCTTGGAGACTGCTGGCCTCAAGCGGGAAGAAATGGCCAAGCAGCATCATGCCGGAGCTGAGAAACGGGTACGCGGTGACTTCTTGTTAAAGAAGATTGCCGAGCTAGAGGACATTAAGCTGGCAGATGAGGATATCGAGCGCGGCTATCAACGCATTGCCAAGCAGTACAACATGACTGTGCCAGATGTGAAGAAGTATTTTCAGCGACGGGAGGAAATCATGCCCTTCTTAGCTGAATTACTCAATGAGAAGATCCTGCGCTTCCTTGTGGATGCAGCCAAGATTACTGAAGCAGCAGAAGCGGCTGAGGCGGCAGCTTAAGAGCTAGAGCCAGGCTTAGGCTGAATTTTTCTTTTGCTAGAACAGCCGGACAGATTGCTGCGTGCGCTGTCCGGTTTTTTGTTTGAGGAGCTGATCATGAATCTTGTGCCAATGGTGGTTGAGCAAAGTCCGCGCGGTGAGCGGGCATTTGACATTTACTCGCGCCTGCTGCGGGAGCGCATTGTCTTCTTGGGCACGCCAGTCAATGATGACGTGGCCAGCGTGATTGTTGCCCAGATGCTCTTTCTCGAAGCGGATGATCCTGACAAGGACATTACTTTTTATATCAACTCGCCTGGCGGCTCAGTAACAGCGGGCATGGCTATTTACGACACCATGCAATACATTCGCTGCGATGTAGCCACGCTTTGCATGGGTCAGGCAGCCTCTATGGGCGCGTTACTGCTTGCTGCGGGTGCAGCTGGCAAACGTTTTGTACTACCTAATGCCAGGGTGATGATCCATCAACCGATGGGTGGCTATCAGGGACAGGCCACGGACATTGAGATTCATGCTAAAGAAATACTGCGGATGCGCGCAGACCTGAATACTATCCTGGCCAAGCATACCGGCAAGCCAGTCAAGCAGATTGAGCAGGACACGGAGCGAGATAACTTCATGACTGCCTTTGAGGCAAAAGACTACGGTCTGGTTGACAAGGTGCTGGAGCGTCGAGAAGAGAGCAGCGGCAAGGGGAAAAAGGAGGAGCGGGCATGAGCGATGAACTCTCCGGCAGTGCCGCAGGAGCACGCTCCTGCTCATTCTGCGGTAGAGAAGAGGCAGAGGTAGCGCGGCTGATTGCTGGCCCGGATGTCTATATTTGCAGCGAATGTGTGGAGATTTGCAGCGGCATGATTAAAGAGCCTGTTGAAGGCCAGGCTCCTCCGGTTGTTGAACCGCCCCGCTTGCTTAAGCCCAAGGAAATTCACGCCCATCTGAATGACTATGTTATTGGCCAGGACTTTGCCAAACGGGTGCTGGCCGTAGCAGTGCATAATCATTACAAGCGCATCAGCTCTCGGGCAGCAGGCAAGGGCGATGTGGATGCAGTGGAAATCCAAAAATCGAACATTGTGTTGATTGGTCCCACCGGCAGCGGCAAGACTTTGTTGGCACAAACCCTGGCCCGCGTCCTGAATGTTCCCTTTAGTATTGCTGATGCCACCACGCTGACAGAAGCAGGCTATGTTGGCGATGATGTCGAGACTATTTTGGTCGGTTTGCTCCAGGCCGCAGACTATGACGTAGAGCGGGCGCAACGTGGCATTGTCTATATTGACGAGATTGACAAGATTGCCCGGAAGTCTGACTCGCCGTCATTGACTCGCGACGTTTCTGGCGAAGGTGTGCAGCAGGCTCTGCTCAAGATGATTGAAGGCACAGTGGCTTCAGTGCCACCAAAAGGTGGGCGCAAGCATCCGCAGCAGGATTTGATCAAGATCGACACCACGGACATTCTCTTTATTGTCGGTGGGGCCTTTGTCGGTTTGGACAAGGTGATCAAGCGGCGCGGCGGTAAGAAATCCATCGGCTTCGGTGCCAAGATTCAGCTGGATACCGAGAAGAACGAAGGCGAGCTGCTGGCCGAAGTGCAGCCGGAAGATCTGCTCAAGTTCGGCCTAATTCCAGAGCTAGTGGGCCGCCTGCCGGTCATCGCGCCAATGCGCGAGCTGCGCGAGGAAGACTTGATCCGCATCCTCAAGGAGCCGAAAAACGCCCTGACCAAGCAGTACATCAAGCTCTTTGAGCTGGAAGGCATCAAGCTTTGCTTCACCGAAGAGGCCTTGAATGCGGCAGCGAAAAAGGCTATGGAGCGCAAGGCTGGAGCCAGAGGGCTGCGTTCGGTGATGGAAAGCGCGATGTTGGATGTCATGTACGAGCTGCCTTCGGATGAAGAGGCGGTGGAGTGTGTCGTCAACGAAGACGTGATCAGTAAGGGGGAATACCCTGCTGTAATCCGGGATGAAAACCGCCGCAAAGCGGCGTAGGTCGGTTGCTCACACAGTTCTTTCAGCAAGAAAAGCTGCCTTCTTTGACGACGAAATCGTCTTGCGACCCGAAGACGTAGCCTTCCCCACATTCCGTCCGCTGCCAGCGCAGGCTATTCCTCTTCCTGCGCTCTGGCAGCGGAAATCCCTTGTGGTTCCTGCCGTTCTGATGGTATTTTAAAAAGCATGGGATTATCCAATTTTATTCACAAAGGAACTTCGTATGGATGCGACACTTTCCATTCACGACAGCAGGATGGCGGAAGAGGACTTGCAGGAGCTGACATCAGCCCTGCTGCGCAGCATCAATCAAGAGACTGACTTGACAGCAAAGCTGCCGGAAGAGCGCGGCGGCGCTGGCACAAAGGGTGATCCGGTCACTGTCGGCAGCCTGCTCCTTGCCGCGCTGAGTTCCGGCACAGTGGTGGCGATGTTTCAGGTGCTAAAATCATATATTGAGCGCAAGCCGACATTGAAGATTGAACTGCAAGCTGCTGATGGAAGAACGCTGAAGATTGAGGCGGAGCATCTCAGCAAAACGCAGATGGAGCAGACGATTCAAACGGCAAGACAGTTCTGCGGAGTTTGAAAATGACTGAAAAGAGATATGCGATTTTGATCGCCAGCAGCAAATACCCGGATGAGCCGGGTCTGACTGAGCTGCGCTGCCCGGAGAATGACGTTGATGCTGTTGATGAGATTTTGCGTTCGCAAGAGTTCGGGCAGTTCACCACCTTTGTTTTTAAAAATGTTCCGAACCGGGAAATCGAAGAAAAGATAGAGAGCGTTCTTGCCGATGCGGGCAAGAATGATTTGGTGCTTATCTATTTTTCTGGTCACGGTAAACTGAACTCTTCTTCAGGCCAACTCTGTCTTGCGACAACAAACACCAGACTGAAAACGCTGCAATCAACATCTGTCAGCGTGGAACGTATCAAGTCGTTCTTTGACTCATCCGCCACAAGAAAGAAAATTCTCATTTTGGACTGCTGCTACAGCGGCGCGGCTGGATCGGTGTTTGCCAAAGGCGGCGTGGATGATCAGCTTCAAATCATGTCGCGAGGGCAGGGAACATTCATCATGACCGCCTCAACTGGCATTCAAGTGGCGGTCGAGAAAGAGTCGGAGCAGTTCAGTCTGTTCACCAAGCATCTTGTCGAAGGCATAAAATCTGGCGAAGCGGACAAAAACGATGACGGTTTTGTGGACATGCACGAGCTGTACGAGTATGTCAATGAAAAAGTCCGTGAAGATGGTGCTCAGGAGCCGATGAAGCTGGATCTTCATGCAAAAGGAGAGATGATTATTGCGTACAGTGGTAAGGAGTCGAGAGAGAAGCGGCGGAAGGAAATCAGGAGGAAATTGTATGATTTTGCCGCACAAGGGCTTTTGACGGATGATATTGTCAACGAGGCAGCACGGAGCATCTCCTTGCCGAAGCAAGGCATGTCAGGCAAAGATCAGGAGTTCTGCATTCTGATTGATCGGCTTGTTGCAGATAAAATTAATCCTGCTGATTTCATTATGCAGTGGATGAACATACGTTTTACCCTTGACGGACTGGCTGACGGGTCGAGTAACAGGTTTGCCGAAAAAGAAAAAAAGGCGGCAGTTCATGGGAACTTTGTTGATCGTAAAGAAGATGCAAAAGAAGAATCGCTGGAAGTCCATGCAGTTGCTCCAGCGCAAGCAATCGGTGAAAACCGTAACAATCACTATGAGACGAAGAATTTTAAGAGGGATTTTTTCATTATAGCCCTGTTGGGAGCTGGCAGCCTGATTTATTATTTGGCAACCAGGAGTGTTTCTGGGTCAAATAATACTCCAAAAGAACAACCAAATTCTGGTAAAATAAGTCCTGCAGTTCAAGAAATATTTGATAATAAAGTGCCACAACAGGACAAGATGATGACCGATACTGTGACTGGAATGGAGTTAGTTTATATTCCTAAAGGTTGCTTTATGATGGGTTCACCGGAAAATGAAGAAGGTCGTGGGACAGACGAAGGCCCTATACCTAATGTCTGCGTGGATGGTTTGTGGATGGGAAAATACGAAGTCACACAGGGCCAATGGAAAAAGATTATGAATAGTGCGAATCCTGCTTCTTTTAAGCAGGGTGATGACTATCCTGTTGAAAATATTTCTTGGGAAGACACGCAGAAATTCATTGTTAATCTGAATACACGAACAGGTAGGAATTACAGTCTGCCCACTGAAGCTGAATGGGAATATGCCTGCCGCGCTGGCGGCTCCGGTAAATACTGCGGCGGTAGTAATCTGGATGATGTGGCTTGGTATAAAAAGAACAGCGGCGACAGTACACATCCGGTGGGCGGGAAACAGAAGAATGGGTTTGGTCTTCACGATATGAGCGGCAATGTTTGGGAATGGTGTATAGATCGATATGGAGCATACAATTCCAATCTTCAGAATAACCCGACAGGCTCTCCATCAGTACCAAATTATGTTATTCGTGGCGGTGGCTGGGGTGATCCCGACTCAAACTTAAGGGCTGCGAGACGTATTAAGCATAATTATAGCTACGCTGGTTGGGCATTGGGCTTTCGGCTCGTTCTCCCAAGTCAGCAAGGCAAGTAAAGCAGACTGCGCCAAGCATCACGTAATGCTAATAAAGTTGTTTATCTCCGCATTTTTTTTACTGATCGGCAAATTTTTGCAGTCGACTGACAATCTTTTGCTGCTCAACAAGAACCTTCTTTTGATGGGCAGCAATGAGGTGCAAAAAGACAGCAAAAGGATGATGCGAAGCGGCAGACTTTTACTGTCTTAACAACACGTTGTTGCTGTTACTAAACAGAAGCAGACCGCTGAAGATAGAGCGGAAGGGGCGGCGGCTTAAAAGATCACTCTGGCTGAAGCGGGCTAGGCTTGTCGGCGATGACGTAGAGCGCGCGCAACGTGGCATTGTCTATATTGACGAGATTGACAAGATTGCCCGGAAGTCTGACTCACCTTCCTTGACTCGCGACGTTTCTGGCGAAGGTGTGCAGCAAGCTTTGCTTAAGATGATTGAGGGCACAGTGGCTTCAGTGCCACCAAAAGGTGGGCGCAAGCATCCGCAGCAGGATTTGATCAAGATCGACACCACCGACATTCTCTTTATTGTCGGCGGGGCCTTTGTCGGTTTGGACAAAGTGATCAAGCGGCGCGGCGGCAAGAAATCCATCGGCTTCGGTGCCAAGATTCAGCTGGATACCGAGAAGAACGAAGGCGAGCTGCTGGCTGAAGTGCAGCCGGAAGATCTGCTTAAGTTCGGCCTGATTCCAGAACTCGTCGGTCGTTTACCCGTGATTGCACCGATGCGCGAGCTGCGCGAGGAAGACTTGATCCGCATCCTCAAGGAGCCGAAAAACGCCCTGACCAAGCAGTACATCAAGCTCTTTGAGCTGGAAGGCATCAAGCTCTGCTTCACCGAAGAGGCCTTGAATGCGGCAGCGAAAAAGGCTATGGAGCGCAAAGCTGGAGCCAGAGGGCTGCGTTCGGTGATGGAAAGCGCGATGTTGGAGTCATGTACGAGCTGCCTTCGGATGAAGAGGCGGTGGAGTGTGTCGTCAACGAAGACGTGATCAGTAAGGGTGAATACCCTGCTGTAATCCGTGATGAAAACCGCCGCAAAGCGGCCTGAAACCGCTTTCTTCCCCTTTCTCTGGCTAACGCTATGACTTGCCTAGAAAAAGAGGTCTCTTTTTCTGCTTCTAAAGGAGTTTGGCATAGTTTTTGGCTCAATAAGAAACGAGTTCTGCTCGCTGGCAAAGGAGTTTTACTCGGCAGGAAAGGAGTCCGGCTTGGCCAAACTGCTTTTCTGGTAAGTTGCAAAGAAGTTTGGCCGACTCAAACTCCTTTCCTAGTCGGCAAGATTCCTTTCTGGCTTACCAGAACTCCTTGGCGAATCGGCCAAACTCCTTTTCTGCCAAGCACAACTCCTTGCCAAGTCGGCCAAACTCCTCTGTTGTCAAGCCGAACTCCTTTGCCAGCGAGCCAGAAAGGAATATTAACTAGGAGTTAGGCAGTTGATCAGAATATCGTGATAAACTTTTCCGCAACTGCATCATTCCTATCTGCTTTGTTTTTTTGAGAAGAGGTTAACAGGCTCCATGTCTGAATTCAATCTGGTTCGTTATCCGGTCTTGCCGTTGCGGGATATAGTGCTCTTTCCCGGCATGATTGCGCCGTTGGTCGTGAGCCGCAAGAACTCTGTTCGCGCTCTTGAACATGCGATGGCAGAACGCTGCTTGATCTTCTTAGTGACGCAGCGCGAGGCAGGCGTGGATGATCCCCAATTTGGCGACCTTCATACCTGCGGAGTGTTAGCCTCGGTCATTCAGCTGCTCCGCTTGCCCGACGGCACGATCAAGGCCCTGGTCGAGGGGAAACGGCGGGCGGTGGTTGCCACCTACCTTGAAGGCGAAGATTTTCTTTGGGCTGATGTCGAAGACCGACCAGACACTGAAAGCGACAGGCCAGATCTGCCTGCCTTCAGCCGTGAGCTGCGCCGGATTTTTGATCAGTACGCCAAGGTCAGTCGGAAGAAAATTCCTGGCGAGATCATCAAGGCTGTGGGCGTGATGGAAAATCCAGCCCGGCTTGCTGACCTGATCTGTGCCCATATCCAGCTTAGGGTTGAGGAGAAACAGGCTTTACTGGAAATCATCTCTCTGCCAGAGCGCCTTCAGCGGATGCTAGAACTCCTTTACCGGGAAATTGAACTCGACGAACTGGAGAAGTCGATTGAGGTGAAGGTCAGAAAACGGATGGCCGATAATCAGCGTAACTATTATCTTGGGGAGAAGGTTAAGGAAATCCAGCAAGAGATGGGCCAAGGCACGGATGATTTCAGTGAGTTGCAAGAAGCCTTAGATAAAAAAGACTTGCCCGAGGCAGTGCGGGAAAAGGCAGTGCGAGAGATGAACAAGCTGCGCGCCATGCCGCCCATGTCTGCCGAGACCACAGTAGTGCGCAATTATTTGGATGTCATCCTCGACCTGCCTTGGCAGGAGAAAAGCGAGGTCAAAATTGACATTGAAGAAGCCGAGCGCATTCTTGATCAAGATCATTACGGCCTGAAAAAAACTAAGGAGCGCATTCTCGAATATTTGGCGGTGCAGGCCCAGGTGGACAAAATCCGAGGGCCAATTATCTGCCTTGTCGGCCCGCCTGGCGTGGGGAAAACCTCGATCTGCAAGTCTATCGCTAGGGCTATGAACCGGAAGTTTGTCCGTCTATCGCTGGGTGGCGTGCGTGATGAGGCAGAAATTCGGGGGCATCGCCGTACCTATATCGGAGCCATGCCCGGCAAGATCATCCACGCCATGCAGCGGGCCGAAGTGATCAATCCGGTCTTCTGCTTGGATGAAGTTGACAAGATGAGCATTGATTTCCGGGGAGATCCCTCTTCAGCTCTGCTGGAGGTGCTTGACCCGGAGCAGAACAGTGCCTTCAACGATCATTATCTTGATCTGGATTACGACCTCTCTGAAGTTTTTTTCATTGCTACTGCCAACAATTTACACGGTATCCCCCTGCCCCTCCAGGATCGGATGGAGATCATCCGTCTGAGCGGCTACACCGAAGAGGAAAAGCTGCGCATCGCTCAGGATCATCTGGCACCCAAGCAGTTAGAACGCAATGGTTTTGCCGCTGACGATATTGTTTTCGCAGAAGAAGGGGTACTGGAGATCATCCGCCGCTACACTCGCGAGGCCGGAGTACGCGATCTGGAGCGAACAATAGCCTCCATCTGCCGCAAGGTAGCCCGTGACCGTCTGAAAAAGAAAGAGCCTGCGGAAAAATATCAGCTCTCCAGCGAGGCGGTGGCAGATTATCTGGGTGTGCCCAGGCATCGCTACGGCCTGGCAGAGAAACGGGATGAGATCGGCTTGGTGACAGGGTTGGCATGGACAGAAGTAGGCGGAGAGCTGCTTCAGATTGAAACCGCTCTGATGCCGGGCACTGGCAAATTGACGATCACCGGCAAGCTCGGCGAGGTGATGCAGGAATCAGCGCAAGCCGCGTTAGCTTATGTGCGCTCCAGGGCCATGCGCCTAGGGCTAGATACTGGTTTCTACCAAAAGGTGGATATTCATGTGCATGTGCCGGAAGGGGCTATTCCTAAGGACGGCCCTTCAGCTGGGATTACTATTGCCACCTCGCTGGTCTCTGCCTTACTGAAAATGCCTGTGGATCGGCAATTGGCCATGACCGGCGAAATCACCTTGCGGGGCCGGGTATTGCCCATTGGTGGCTTGACAGAAAAGCTGCTCGCGGCCCGGCGGGGTAATATCACCCGCGTGATTCTACCCAAGGAGAATGAGCGCGATTTAGAGGATGTGCCAGAAAAGGTGCGTAGCAGCTTGGACATCACCTTGGCCGAGCATGTGGATGAAGTTCTCAGTCGCGCCCTGCTCCTGCGCGAGGGCGAAGAGCTGTTCCGGGACATCCCGCTGGAGTCGATCTATCATGATGTGACCTTGTCGACGCACAATATACCAGTGCAGCAGATCGAGATCGGCCATTAAGGGAAATAGGGAAATTTTTTCCGCGTTCGCGCTTTTCTGATTGACGGACGCACCGCAGCATGGTAAAAAGTATTCAACATTTGGAGGGCGAATAGCTCAGCTGGGAGAGCATCGGCCTTACAAGCCGAGGGTCACAGGTTCGATCCCTGTTTCGCCCACCAGGTCTCCAAGGGGTCGTAGTTCAGTTGGTTAGAATGCCGGCCTGTCACGCCGGAGGTCGCCGGTTCGAGCCCGGTCGGCCCCGCCAGCAATATCAGGGAATCAACTTTTACAAGTTGATTCCCTTTTTTCGTTTGTTCGGTTCACTGTTGGGCTTTTCTCCGCCAGCACCTCGTTCAGGACTTTCTGCGCTTGAGCCGAGGTCAGTCGGCAGGGTTCAGGACGTGCTGAAAAGCAATCCAAAATTGCAGCATAGCGCATCCCTTCGCCGGGCTTGCCTTCTATAGCCGCAGCGATATAAAATGATCAAGCAATCATTTTCATCCTATGAGTTGAATCTTATGGCCTATTCAGTAGATTTTCGCCGGAAAGTATTGGAAATCAAAGAACGTGAAGGTTTGAGTTTTGAGGAGGCGGCAGTA
>NZ_JBLWEO010000030.1:0-30493 GCF_048287395.1 Candidatus Electronema sp. PJ
CAGGTCAATGCGTATCTCCTCAATCAAGGCGGTGATGGTTGTTTTGATGGTCTCTTCGTCCAGAGAGGGGTGTTTCAGGGCAATCCGGGCAGCCAGAACGTCGCTGCCGTTGGTGTTGCGCGCCACATAGCGGGGCCGCCAGGACTGGGGTGTGGTCAGGGCGTTGACTTCTGGTCTCCATTGCACGGTTGCCATAACTGCTCTCCTTTTGGATTAACTGTTTGTCATGACATCAAAACAATCTAATCCGGCAGATTATGCCGCAGCGGGGTTCCTGTCAATAAAAAAAGAAGCAGAGCGGACGGCTGTGGTGTTTTTCTTCTCCGACAGCTTATGGGCCGAAAAAGTTATAGGCTATTGGGAAAAATTCTACAGCCTATAAACCGGAACGGTTATAGTGCATGGGAGAATCGGACATAAGCGCTTAGGCGATGTTCGGATAAGCACTTAGACGAGATCGGCATACGTGCTTATGTCGGGTTCGTCTATGTGCTTGGGAGGGAAGGGGCTATGGGTGGTGGAGGCGAGGTGAGAACGGGCAATAGATTGCTGGGCAAGCAAGAAGATGCTTGTCCAGCTTGTGGTGCTTATTAACCACCTATTGTGGCCTTGATCTCGTCTGGCTCGACACTCTCTAAGGATTCAAGCGGAAGATCACCTTTCTCCAGCTTCCCCTCCGTAAACCATTGGCATATGCACATACCATTACTATGAGTTATGATCCCTACGGTCATCTTTGGGCCACCAGATTTGAGCCGAACAATCTGCCCTACTTCAATTTTCTCGCTTGCCATTCGTCTGTCTCCTTTCTTTTTCTTTGAGTAAGTGCTTGGTTAGGTTGTTCTGCACATCCAACGCCATTGCCTGATAGCCAGAACGTAAGCTGTTGATCAGCCAAGTAGGTCTGCTTGAGTAACACGAAAGCGGACAGATCATCTCTCAAGTTGTCTGATTTCGCTGCACTCAATCAGACCTACGAAACTGTTCATCATTGATTATGCGCCATGCGGACAGCCGCCTTTCTTCTTCAGATTGACCTCGGCTTCCGAAGACCGGACATAGAGAGGAACAGTCAGGGCCGGATCAGATAGCTCACCACGCAACAGCCGCTCGGCAGCAAGAAAGCCGATCTTGGCGGCACTTAGGCTACTCAAGGTTGGAGGAATGAGCCGAACGCCCTCAAGGTGAGCAAAGAGGTGGTGATATGCGGTCAGACCCGGCCCGGCAATGACCGCAGGCGGAGCAATCTTCTCTACCAGCAGCTCTGGACGGATAGCCTCTGCCTGGCTTGTTTGCTGTCTGTTCGCGTCATAGCAGGCGGCGTACACCTCCTGCTTGCGGGCATCCATGATGCACCAGAGCGGGTAGTCTATGAGCGGACAGGACAAGGCGATTGCATCCAAGGTCGGCACAGCGATCAGCGGCTTGCCGGTAGCAAAGACCATGCCCTTGGCCGCTGCCAAACCAATGCGCAGGCCAGTAAATGAACCAGGACCAATGCTGACCGCGATTGCGTCCAGATCGCTCCAGCCTATTCCGGCTGCCTGCATCACCCATTCGACCGAACCGAGCAGCTGGCGGGAATGGCTGGTCTCTGCATGAACAGCGGCCTCAGCAATCAGCCTGCCGTTCTGCACGCTACCACGCGTTAAGGCAACGCTGCCACAGCCTGCGGCGGTTTCAATGGAAAGGATAAGGGGGATACTTACATCCACCGCTGCACCAGCCGGACAATGTCGTTGTAGAAGACAAAGATCATCAGCGTGCCAAGCAAGGCCATACCGACCTGCTGCGCCCGCATCACGGCTGTCTCGCCCAGCGGCTTACGGCGAATGGCTTCAATGCTGAGAAAGACAAGGTGGCCGCCGTCGAGTACCGGAATGGGCAGCAGGTTCAGAATACCCAGGTTAACCGAAAGCAGGCCGGTGAAATGAACCAAATTGATCCAGCCAGCTTCCAATTGCTGCCCGGCAATCTCAGCGATGCGAATTGGCCCACCCAGCTCTGAGGCTGGAATCACCCGCTGGATCATCTTGACCAAGCCCATGATGGTGAGGACGATCATGCTCCAGGTATGCTCCAAGGCCAGCTTGATCGATTCGAGCAGGGACACCTCTTTGTAAATCACCTCTTCAGAGCGGTTCATGCCGAGCAAATAGCGTTCCTCGGTCGGCTCACCGAAGATGTTTTTCACCTTGTCCCGCACAGGTGTGGCCTCAATAGTCAGCATCTCGTTGCCGCGCAGAACAAGTAACTGTACAGGCTTGCCCCCGGAATTACGGATGGCTTCGGAAACCTGCCCCCAAGAAGCCATTCTCTTCCGGTCAATGGACAGCACCATGTCGCCTTTCCGCAAGCCCGCCTTTTCTGCTGCCGAACCGGATATTACTTCGCCAATCTTGGTGGAATCAACCAGATCAGGCATCCCGGCAAAGACAAACATCAGCCAAAAGACCACGACGGCAAAGAGCAGGTTGAACAAGGGGCCACCAAAGATAATCCAGAAACGCTGGCCCACGCTTTTGTGGGAGAATGAGACAGCTTTGTCCGCTTCGGCGATTTCCTCGCCTGGCTGCTCGCCGTGCATCTTCACGTAGCCGCCAAGTGGGAAGGCGGAGATCAGGTATTCGGTCTCGCCCCACTGTTTGCCAATCAGCTTGTTGCCAAAGCCGAGGGAGAATTTCAGCACCCGCACCTTGAAGAGCTTGGCAAAGAGGAAATGGCCAAGCTCATGAACAAAGATGAGGATACCGAGAACGAAGATAAAGGAAAGAACAGAGTTCATATATTATTTTACGGTTATTTTTTTTATGCTGCGGAGAGCATTCACATCAAATAGACAGTAGCGGCGAATTCTTTATGACCGTATCAACCTCTTGCCGGAAGGCAGGGTATCATTTGTATTTGTCATCCCTTTGGCTGCGCAGGAAACTATTTCGTAGCAGAAAAAACTACAGACAAGCTTCTCGTTTCCCCAATGCTTCAGCAATGATTGCCGTTACTAAGGCATTAATACCCACACCTTCCTGTCGGGCACTGGAGACAAGTCTGGCATATAAACTTTTCGGAAGACGCTGCGTCAGAAGAGCGGCACTTCCTGGCTCAGGTACTGGATCATGGAATTCATTTGCGGTTTCTATCCATGAATGTATGGCATCCAATCCGTTCACAATTGCTTCATCAATTGTCTCGCCATCAGAAACGCAGCCTGGCAGATCAGGAAAGGAAATCAGGAAGCCAGTTCCTTCTTCTGCGGATAACGGTCGTATTTCAAAAGGATATTGCATCTTCTCGCCCATGATTCATTCCCCCTCGCCTTCTGTCAGGAGACGCAGAAACTTCTTGATGTAGTAAACAGGTTTGATTGGCCGGTGCGCAGGAACGGTGATTTTAGCCCCGTTCGGATGGCGAAACGTCACGTGGCTGCCGCCGGGCTGTCTCCATTCCATGGCAAATCTTTTGGCAATATCTTTCAGCTCATCAATCTGCCAGTCCTGCGGATTGTTCCGCATTCTGAGCAGCATCTTCTCAAGTTGGCTCATGGTCAGAAAAGCATAACATTATTCCCGCATCTTGGCCAGCAGCGGCGAATTCTTTATGACCGTATCAACCTCTTGCCGGAAGGCAGGGTATCGTTTGTATTTCTCATCCCTGTGGCTGCTCAGGAATGCAGCGGCCTTGTCTTGTTGGCCATGCAGCTTGAGACACTCCATGTAGCCGCAGAGGGCTTCGGCAGCTCTGGTATACCCCTTCCGGTATTTGTTGGAAACAATATGCTCAACCCGGTTTGCTGTTATTCTTTCAACAAAGAGGAGCCAGTTTTGTTCTTGGAAAGTTGTGTAGGAAATTTTCACGAGACTCTTTTTCATTTCTTCGCAAAGAAACACATCGCTGCCCGATCTGCCGCAGGTGTATCGGTTGAACAAAGCATGAATGGTCGCGGCAGATAGATTTCCTTTGCTAAGAACAAGGAGAATGGCTGCATATACAGCCCCTGATGGCTGTTCTTCCCCGGACCAGCCGATAGCTACTTTCTTGCTAATTTTGCCATACACTTCATCTAGCTTACCCAACAGCAGAAGTGTTTTCAGCTCCAGCATTTTGTCTCCAACCGAACGCTCTTTTAGCGGTCGTGTGGCAAGAAAATTCAAGACCCGGCGCAGTTCCAATTCAACTACCTTTTGCCGCAAGGCCTCTTGCAGCAGACCAGAGAGATGCCGGTCGTTCGGCTGAGAAAAAAATTGCTCACGTTTGCCCAGCATGACCAAGCCCGTGTCGCTAACGCGCTCTCCGGCCAAACAGAGCTGGTTTGCGGCCTGCGCCCGCAGGCTGTCCAAGGGCATAGCCTGCAATGCCTCCTGCGCGGCTTGGGCTAGCTCGCCCCACGCTTCGTTTGCCCGCAGCTGTTCCAGCCAGAACAGATAGCCAACAGGGGCTTGCTTTTTGCGCACTTCTTTGGCCAGCCCTGGCAGGCCGTCCAGCCACTGTACCGCCTCCAGATGCAGGAGGATGCCCCGGCTGCTGACAGCTTTGCTCAGATTTTTCTGCAACTGCTTCAGAAAATCATCCCATCCAGCCATTTCTCCCGCCCGCGCATCAAACACATCCCGGAGCGATGGCAAAATGTCCTCTGAGATATCAACGCTGTTAGAGAAAATTTGTCGATCTATTCCCAATGCCAAGCGCATCCGCTTGGCCCGCTTTTCGTTAGGGGAGGTTTCATAGACGCAGCGGCAATATCTGGCCAAGGTTTCCCGCCAGTTCACCTCAATTTCATCAAGATTAACAGAATATAACAAGCCTTCGCCATGCAAAATCAGTTCTGTCAGCTTTTCATAAACCTGCTGGGCAATATCCAGCTCGCCAGCCAGAAAGAGGCTGTCTGCATCGGCAAGCAAGTGCTCAAGACGTTGCTTCTGTTTCTCGGAGATGCCGAAAAATTCATCATCATAGTCTTCTTCGCAATGCTCTTCATAATACGAGCCGTCATCAACTGACTCGTGTAGGGCGATGATATCTTCCAGCAAGGATTCTGTCCGGGCGAGAATGTCTTTGTTCTGTGATCGAGTTCCCCGACCACCCCCCTTCCCTGTCGGCATTATCCCCAATTTTGCCAAGAAGTCCGACCGTTCTTCAGCTGAAATTTCCTGTGCTGTCTGGCAGAGGAGGTCAAGCAGCTCAAATTTATCTAACCCATCGCAATGCGACCTAATTTTTTCAAGATAGGGCTTCAAGGCCAAGAACTTCTTTTCCATCTACGCATTGTTGCTAGAGATTATTTTCACAGAAAACAAAAATGCTTGTCATTAACTCAGCAGTTTGGCTTGGCCAAAGAGGAGTTTTGCCGACTTGGAAAGGAGTTCTGCTTGGCAGAAAAGGAGTCTGGCCGATTACCAAAGGAGTTTGGCCAAGCCGCAAAGGAGTTCTGCCGAGTAGGAAAGGAGTTGAAGTCGGCAAGACTCCTTTGTTGCTCACTAGGAAAGCAGTTTGGCCAAACCGAACTCCTTGGCGAACGAGTACAACTCCTTTCTGGCCGAGCCAAACTCCTTGGCAAACGAGCAGGAATCATCCCTTGTTTATCCAAAAACTGTGCCAAGCTCTTCTGCATGGATGAAAATTCGACCTAATAGGCTCTAGTTTGCCCTGCATTTTTCCTGTGCTAGCTCCCGCGCCGTTCTATCTGCTGCCAGAATCTCGCCAAGATCCAGATCATTGCCAGGAGCGAACTGCGCCAGCACCGCCTCGACCACTCGTGCAATGTCGGTGAAGCTAATTTTCTGTTCAAGGAAGGCGGCCACGGCGACTTCGTTGGCGGCATTCAAAACAGCAGGCTTCACCCCGCCTTCCTTTAACGCAGCAAAGGCAAGGCCAAGGGCCGGAAAGCGTTCGTAGTCCGGCTTTTCGAAATTGAGACTGCCGCAAGCGGAAAGACTGAGCCGCGACAGGCCGAGATTGAGCCGCTCAGGATACGACAGGGCGTAAGCAATGGGAATCCGCATGTCGGGAATGCCGAGCTGGGCCATTACCGAGCCGTCAATGTACTCGACCAAGGAATGAACGATGGACTCAGAATGCACCACCACCCGGATTTTGTCCGCCGGGATGTCGAAGAGCCAGCGGGCCTCGATCACCTCCAGCCCCTTGTTCATCATCGTGGCCGAATCAATCGAGATCTTGCGGCCCATGCTCCAGTTTGGATGCGCCAAGGCTTGGGCGGGCGTGACCTGCGCGAGCTTCTCTTTTGCCAAAGCGCGGAACGGCCCGCCGGACGCGGTGAGAATGAGCATGGCCACGTCATCACGGCGGCCTGCTTCAAGGGCTTGGAAAATCGCGGAATGCTCGGAATCTATCGGCAGCAGCGAAACCTGATGCTCGCGCACCGCCTGCATGACAATGCGCCCGGCCATGACCAACGTTTCTTTATTGGCCAAGCCGATGTCTTTGCCTGCCTTGATTGCGGCCAAAGTTGGCATCAGGCCAGCCGCCCCGACCACGGCAGTGATGACCATCTGCGCGGCAGGCACGGTGGCCACCTGAATATTGCCCTCTTCACCCCAAGAAATTTTCTGCCGACACTCGGCAGGCAGCAGCGCGGCCAACTGCGCTGCGCTTTGCTCATCGGCTGCCGAGACGCATTCGGGCTGAAATTCCAGTACCTGCGCGGCCAGCTCGGTGATGTTTTTCCCTGCCGCCAACCCAGCGATGCGAAAGCGGTCAGGAAAAGCCCGCACCACGTTCAGCACATTTTTACCAATGGAGCCAGTGGAGCCAAGCAGGGCAAGCGTCTTTATGCGAACTTTCATGCGAAAAATTCCCACAAAAGCAGGACGTAGAGCAACGGCGCAGCGAAAAGCAGGCTGTCGGCGCGGTCGAGCAGGCCACCGTGACCTTTCAGCATGGTGCCGGAATCCTTGCAGCCAGTGCCGCGTTTGATCACCGATTCCAATAAATCGCCGACTATGCCAACAGCGGCGAGCAACACGGCAGCAAGAGCCATTTTCAAGCAGCTCACTTTCGGCAGCAGAATGCAGCCAAGCAGCACTGCCGCCGCAACTGCCGCCAGCATTCCGCCGATGGCCCCGTTCACGGTCTTTTTCGGGCTGATCGGCTGGCAGAGCTTGCGTTTGCCAAAGGCCCGGCCTGCGTAATAGGCCCCGGTGTCGGAACCGGCGGTGATGGCGGTGAGAATCAGCAGCCAGTGGCTGCCGTCGTCGGACAGGCCGCGCAGCAGGATGATGAAGGCGCAGCAGAGCGAGACGTAGAAGACGGAAAAGCCCGCGTTGAGCAGGAAGGCGAGCGGATCAGGAAAGGCGGTGTAGAAGAAGATGACCAAAAGGGCGAGGCCGAGCAGGGCGAGATAGCTGCCGGTCAGCACTGCCGCCGGAGTGCCTGCGTAAGCGGCCAGCACTGGGCTGAGGCTGGCGGCGATGGCCAGTACCCGCACCCCGGAGCCGGAGGTTTTGACCGCCATGCGGAAGAACTCGCGCAGGGCCGCCGCCGCGCCGACTGTCATGACAAACCAGAAAATCAGCGGCGGGGCAACGTAGAGCAACAGCACCCACAGCGCGGCCATGAGCAGACCGGGAATGAGGCGGTTCATTTTATTTTGATTCGGCTACAGTTCCACTCTGTATCCATCGACCATCATCTTGTACCATTGTAAATATGATAAAAGCTCCGTCTTTCATGTTTGCAATATTATCTCGAATCCTCTTGTAGGCCGGCGCATCTTCTGGTATTCCGGTATAACGATCTGGATTGCTCCGTATAGCTGGAACTTGCGCCTTTAAATATGTAATAAAAGCTTCTCTGTCCTCGATAGACAGAGCTTTCCATTGATCTTCTGGAATCCAGATACATGCCTGAACAGAAGGAAATCCGGTTCCCCAGACATCAAGCCTGGCATCCTCTGTTCGAGCGAGAGCTTCTTTATGAATAGCTGCACCACGTGATACTAGTTCTTCTGGATATGTCGGAGCTTTCGGTTTTACAGGTTCTTTCTTTATATAAGATGTCGATAAAACAGGTTGTTGCGATGTTTGGCTGTCGCACGCTGCAAACATACAAATGGAACTACAGGCGACAACAACAGAAATCAAATGTTTCATAGTTATCCTTTTAGTTTTTAGTTGCTAAACTATCGCAGTAGCATGAGGATTCATGCGAGAATTTTTCCTTTTTTAAGGACTTCTTTGGTAAACGAACTGTCCGCTTTAATAAATTCTTCCCATTCGCGCTTAGTATAGACTATCAAGTCCATAGGGACTTTCTCTTTCAAGAGACTGAAATACTTCTTCACCAATGAGTAATTTTCGCTGCGTTCGGCAAAACTTTTTGGCAGATCATTTTTATTCAGCACGACAATCAAATCTATGTCGCTGTCAGCCCTCGCTGTTCCCTCTGCATAGGAACCAAAGAGGACGGCTCGATATGGATTTAATTCAGCGAGAATATTTTTTAATTCAACCAGATACTCTTGCAGCATGATTATTTTATTTCCACCTGCTCCCCCGTCTTCCCAAAACGCCGCTGCCTGCTGGCGAAAGTCTGCAACGCCTCAAAGAACTGCGCCCGGCGGAAATCCGGCCAGCGGGTTTCGGTGAAATACAATTCAGCGTAGGAAAGCTGCCAGAGGAGGAAATTGGAGAGCCGCTGCTCGCCGCTGGTGCGGATGAGCAGATCGGGATCGGGCTGCCCGGCGGAATAAAGCTGGCTGCTGAACAGCTCCTCGTCAATCGCTTCAGGAGCCAGCTCGCCTGCGGCGCAGCGGCGGCTAACCTCGCGCACCGCCCGCAGCATTTCGGCGCGGGAACCGTAGCTGAGAGCAAGATTCAGCCGCATTCCCGGCGCATCGGCGGTCTCGGCAATCACTCGCTCCAGCACCGCCCGCACCTCGTCCGGCAGCCGCTCTTTCTGGCCAAAGCAGTCTAAGCGGATGCCGTTCTTCTTCATCGTCTCCAGTTCGGCCAGCAGGAAGGTCTTGAGCAGGGCCATCAGCCCCTTGACCTCCAAGCCGGGCCGCTGCCAGTTTTCGGTGGAGAAGGCGTATAGGGTCAGGTGGCGGATGCCGATTTCACGGGCGGCCTCGACAATCACCCGCACCGACTCCACCCCAGCCCTGTGGCCGAAGAGCCGGGGCTGATGCCGCTCTTTAGCCCAGCGGCCATTGCCGTCCATGATGATGGCGACATGGACGGGCAGCGGCTGAATTGCAGGCAAAAGATTCTGCATAGCAGGAGGTCAGACCTCCATGACCTCTTTTTCTTTGCCAGCGGCGATGGCATCAATCTGCTTGATGAAATCATCAGTCAGCTTCTGCACTTCGTCCTGAAGACGAGTCTGATCGTCCTCGGAGATTTCCTTGTCGCTCTTCTGCTTTTTAAAGACATCGTTGGCCTTGTGACGATCACCACGAACTCCAACCTTGAACTCCTCTGCGATTTTTTTCACCTGCTTGACCAGCTCCTTGCGCCGCTCCTCAGTGAGCTGCGGGATGGGCAGGCGGATCACTTTGCCGTCGCTGGACGGAGTCAGGCCGATGTCCGAAGCGAGAATGGCCTTCTCGATCATCGGCAGCATCTGCGGATCCCACGGCTGCACGACGATCATCCGGCTTTCCGGCACGGTCAGGGCCGCAACCTGATTGAGCGGCATCTTGGAGCCGTAAGCATCCACCCGGATGCCGTCGAGCAGGGCGATTGAAGCGCGGCCTGTGCGGATTTTGGTCAAATCGCGCTTCAGCGCATCAATCCGGGCGACCATTTTTGATTTGGCTTCGTCAACAATAGGATTTCCCATGACAGCACTCCAATAATTAGGAATATGAACGTTGTTCAGTAGCTATATCGTGCTGACTTGCTGCGGGATGCTTTTCTTCGCCTCAGCAACAAGCCAGTTGAGAATGTCAAACAGCAGCTGCAAATTTTCTGCGGCAGAATAGGACACTGTTTCCATTGTCAGTACATTTTGGCGCAGCTTGCCAAACTGCCAAAAATTTCCTGTTGTCACAATGCCGAATATATCTTGCTCAACATTGCTGTTGAATTTCTGCGCTGCAATCATCTCGGCCAAAGCCTGCGCCCAGCCTTCGTTAAAATTTTCTTTCTTTGCTTCAGTGATGCAGATGACAGGATTTCTGAAGACAGTGCCTATCTCCGATGCAGGGGCAATGATGAAATCAGGAATACCAACTAAGCCTTCTTCTTCTGAAACATCGAATCTGACATGCGACCAGACAGGAATCCCGTTTTTCTTTGCAACTATATTTAAAATTGGAGAAATTATAGATTCGCAAATTGCATTCTCGCTGACGTAGCTTCTTCTTGTTTTTAAATTATCGCCAATGAAACCAAGCAATGCTCTGTCAACAGGGATGTTCAGTTTCTGAACAAAAGACCGCTCGGCAAGTTTAATTTTAAACTTTATTGCAACATCTTCGTAAGTGGCGAAAGTTCCGTAAGGCATGTATTAATCTCCTTTATAAATGCTTTTCAATCTGATCTTGATCAGTAGGTTCCTTTAACATCGAGCTTGTCCGGTATTATTTTTTCACTACCAATCCATTCTGGCCGCCATAAAGCTGTATGCCGTCAGGTACTTTTTTGCGAGAAACTAATTCTGAAAGAACTCTGAAGCCTATTTTTCTCGCAAAGGATTTTGCGTATGACATCGATACTACTAAGTTTGTGCAGTTGACTTGAGCTGGTAATTCTTTAAAAGAATTCACCATAATAACGCTTTCTAAGATTCTATCTAATAGATAGAATATCTTTATTTTTTTATTTTCAGAGAGAATGGCCTTTCGCCCGAAATAAAAGACCGCTATCCCTCCCGGCTTTAACGCTCTATATGACTCACAAAGATAACTTTTAAAAATTTCTATCTTTTCAAGATGCTGAAAGACTATAAATGAATATATAAAATCAATTGAATTATCCTCAATAGGAATATTGGCACCATCCGTTTTTCTTAGAATAAAATTATTTATTCTTCGCTTGTTGAGTTCGGCTTGAACTTTCTCGCTATGTTCATGAATATCAACCCCAACAACATTTCTAAAGTGTCTCGTCGCCGCCGTTAATATACGGCCACCGCCATACCCTATCTCAAGTGCGGTTTTCTCCTCTGGATGAGATAAAAATTGTGAAGCAGGAAGAGCTATATGAACAGTAAAATCCCAGCTTCCCCTGATGAATGCAGCTTCCTTATCTTTTGCGCTATCAAACCACGTAAAAAAATCATTATCTGATGAAGCAGCAGCTTTCGATATCTCCTCTCGAAAACCAACAATATGTCCACGTGTTTCTATGTTTTTTCCTATCGCCACAGATCAGTTCTCCGGTAATAAACGTGAGTTCACGCCACAATCAGCGTCCCCACCTGCTCGCCAGCCGCAGCGCGGGCAATGTTGCCTTCCTTTTTCATATTGAAGACCAGCATCGGCAGGTTGTTGTCACGAGCCAAGGAGATGCCAGCGGCATCCATAACTTTTAGCTGATCCTGCAATGCCTTGGTGTAGGTCAGGCGGTCAAAGCGCACCGCATTTCTGTCCTTCTCCGGGTCGCGGTCATACACGCCGTCCACCCGCGTGGCCTTCATCATCACATCCGCGCCGATCTCCAGGGCACGCAGCACCCCGCCAGTGTCCGTGGTGAAATAGGGATTGCCCGTGCCTGCGGCAAAAATCACCACCCTGCCCTGCTCCAGATGCTCCAGCGCGGCGGCGCGGGTGTACGATTCGCAGACATTCTGCATGGCAATCGCCGACAGCACCCGACAGGGCACGCCAATCCGCTCCAGTCCGTCCTGCATGGCCAAAGCGTTCAGCACCGTGGCTAGCATCCCCATGTTGTCGGCTACAGCCCGGTTCATGCCGCCTGCGGCCCCGGCCACACCCCGGAAAATGTTGCCCGCGCCGATGACCAGCCCCAGCTGCACTCCCTGCTGATGCACCGTCTTGATTTCCTGCGCGACAAACTGAATCATGGCTGGGCTGATGCCATAGGCACCGTCGCCCATCAAGGCTTCACCGCTGAGTTTGAGGAGGATACGCTGATACCGCATGATCTGAATAATCTCCATCGGATGTTGGAACTGGAAAGGGCGCGGCTACAGCTGCATTTGCCCCGGCTGCCGCAGGCCGGGGACTTGGTTCTCTTACGCGCCGAGCTGGAAGCGAGCAAAACGCTTGATCGAGATGTTCTCGCCCATCTTGGCAATCAGACCGGTGAGCAGGTCTTGAATTGAAACATCGGGATTCTTGACAAACTTCTGCTCCAGCAGGCAGTTCTCGGCGACAAACTTGTCGATCTTGCCATCGACAATCTTGGCGACAATGTTCTCCGGTTTGGACTTGCCGGTCTTTGCCTCTTCTTCTTTGATCTGGCTGACATATACATCACGCTCACGGGCAATCATCTCCTGAGGCATGTCCTCGCGGCGGATAGATACCGGATTCGCAGCAGCGATGTGCATGGCCACATCTTTGGCAAAGGCCTTGAACTCATCGGTCTTGGCAACAAAGTCCGTCTCGCAGCCAACCTCGACCATCACACCCAGCTTACCAACACCGTGAATGTAGCACTCAATCACGCCTTCAGAGGTAGCGCGGCCTGAACGCTTGGCAGCTACGGCCAGACCTTTCTGGCGCAGGTAGTCAACCGCTTTTTCCATGTCGCCGTTGGTTTCGGCCAAGGCCTTTTTGCAATCCATCATGCCTGCATTGGTTTTCTCGCGCAGGTCTTTAACCATTTGACTGGTGATTTCCATCATTGTCTCCTTTCGTTACAACTCATTAAATCATCCGGGTACCTCCCGGCTGCACCTCGAAAAAGAAGGGGCTTGGCAGCCCCCTTCCCTTTTACGCCGCTTTCAGCCTGCCTGTTTTTTCAGACTTCGCTAGGCTCTTCAAAAGCGGTTGCAGTCATCGCGGCTTCCAATTCCTCTAGGTTTGCCGGATTATTCTCTTCGCCTGTAATGCCTCTGCCCTCAAGTACCGCAGTGGCCATCAGGCCAGCGATCAACCTGACTGCCCGGATCGCATCGTCGTTGCCGGGAATCAGGTAGTCAATGCCGTCTGGATTACAGTTGGTGTCAGTCAAGGCAACGACCGGGATGCCGAGCTTTCTCGCCTCGTCAACCGCGATCTCTTCCTTGCGCGGGTCAATGATGAACAGAACATCTGGCAGCTTGCGCATCTCTTTAATGCCACCGACGTTCCGCTCCAGTTTAACCCGCTCTTTCTCAATCTTGAGAATTTCATGTTTGGGGAAGCGGTTGATGCTGCCGTCCTTCTGCATGGCCTCAATTTTCTTCAGCCGATCCACCGAATTTTTGATGGTCTGAAAATTGGTCATCATGCCACCAAGCCAGCGGTGATTGACATAATACATCCCGCAGCGAGCGGCCTCTTCCTTGATGATGGCCTGCGACTGACGCTTCGTCCCGACGAACAGAATCATCCCGCCCTTGGCAGCTACATCAGTCATGTAGGCGCAGGCTTTGCGGAACATCCGCATGGTGGCATCCAGGTTGATAATGTAGATGCCGTTACGCGGGCCGTAAATGAACGGCTTCATTTTGGGGTTCCAGCGTCTGGTCTGATGTCCGAAATGCAGACCAGCCTCAAGCATTTGCCGCATGGTGACTTGCACTGCCATTTTTGCTCCTTCTCTTTATGGTTGTTTCCTCCACTCCGAAGTCCGATTCCGCAAGGGAACACCAAAGGACGAAAGGGGAGTGTGTGTAGTAAACTGCCTCCTACCGTGATGGATGAAGACAGTTTGGATTGAAAGTGCTTTTATTACCACAAACAAGAACAGACAGCAAGAACATCCTGCCTGAATGCGGAAAAGTCAACGGGGAGTTAAGGTGCGACGACCACCAAGCACATGCAGCAGCCAATCAAAACCGAATTTGAGCAGCTCACTGTCATCTTGCTCGATCCGCCTACGCCGGTCACGGTCGAGGCGGAACCCGGCGAGGAGGTTATGCTGGCGAACATAGTCACCAAAAGCATCGAGATTGTAGCAGACCATAAAGGCGAGCTGCTGTAGCGGCCCGGCCTGTCCTTCCCCTTGCCAAGGATTGGTGGCGAAAAAGGCATCCACCTCAGCCCAGAGATCATTGAACAGGTTGAATTGCGTAAGCTGCTGCTCCCGCTCCCACTGCTTGACCGTGCAAGGATGTGCTTCCAAATGCCCCTTGCAATAAGCGTGCTGGGTCAGAAACCAACGGCTGCGCAGACTACCGTCAGCGGTCTTTTCCACTGCTCGTTCCAAGGGATAGGTTCGGCAGGCAGAAGGCCGATCTTTATAGACCGAGCAGCCGTTTTCCGCAAGAAAGGGGCAGGTCTGCTGGCCCTCGGCCCGCATATTCAGCATTACTGCTGGGAAGAAAGGATGCGCTCCTGGCGAGAGCCGGGTGTGCTGGGCAAGAAATTCTGCCGAACTGAGGGAGAGCCGCTCCTTCAGCCGCAAGATATCGTAAGGGAAGAGCCGCAACTCAACCTGGCGGCAGCAGGAAAGAAAGCACGTAACCCCGGCATGGCAATGAAACTGAAACGGCTCGACTCCGAGTTCCGGCCATTCGGAACAGGGTTGTTGACAAGAGGTGTCCTGCATAACTCAAGAAAAAGGGTTGCGTTCCATATTGCCGCAAGGAGCTATCAGGTTGAAGCGGAAAACAAACCGTTTCATCCTGATTTTGCACGTGTTTAACTCAGTAAGGGAAGAGTGCGGCTCGTTTGCCAAGGAGTTTGGCTCGGCCAGAAAGAAGTTGTAGTCGGCAGCAAAGGAGTTTTGCTTGGCCAACCTGCTTTCCTGGTTAGCCGGAAAGGAGTCTAGCCGAGTACAACTCCTTTGAAAGTCAGCCGGACTCCTTTCCTACTCGGCCAACCTCCTTTGCCAGTGAGCAAGAAAGGAATAGTTAGAGGGCTAATTTGACCCAGGGTACCCCGGAGAAGCATTGTGACTCTGCCTGTTTTTTTACTCGGAAATTCAGGTTGTTGTCAAGCGATTTTTGGAAACCTCCCCTTCGGAGCATGATTTTCACCTCATTTGGGAGGAGGTTTCTTTGAAGTTAGGTTTTGCCAAATACGAACACATATTCAATACGATATACCGACACCGCACAACCTACTGGAACAATACAAAATAAAAAGCCGGTTAGATGAGAATCATCAAACCGGCCTAAACTGCGCTGTTTAGCAGAAGACAACGTCCTGCCACCCACTCATTCCTCGCCGCCCTGCTCCTCTTCAGCCTGTTGGGACTTAGGAGCCGGAGCCTCGTAGTTCACCAACTCGATCAAGGCCATTGGCGCGGCATCGCCAGGCCGGGTACCAGTACGGATGATGCGGGTATAGCCACCTGCACGTGTTGTGTACTGGGGGCTGAGTGTGTCAAAGAGCTTGGTGACAATGCTCTTGGAACGAATAAAGGCCGCAGCCAACCGTCGGGCATGAAGATCGCCCCGTTTACCAAGGGTGATCATCTTCTCGGCAGCCCGCTGCACTTCCTTGGCTTTAGGTAGGGTAGTGACGATACGCTCATGCTCCAGCAGGGAAGTCACGATGTTGCGCAGCATCGCCAAACGGTGAGAGCTGCTTCTGTTCAGTTTCCTGCCTGCGCTTCTATGTCTCATGGTAATAATCCTTATCTGTCAAAAATCAGCGGGGCGGGGGAAGCACCGGCTCTAAGCAAGCGGCTATTCTTCCTCGTAAGTCCGTTCACGTTCCCGCTGATCAGGCGGGATCCAACCGTCAAGGTTCATATTGAGGGTTAGATTGTGCTGAAAAAGCAGAGCTTTGATCTCGTTCAATGACTTGCGGCCAAAGTTCTTGGTCTTCAACATCTCGGCATCTGTCTTCTGCACGAGTTGGCCAATATACTGAATGTCGGCGTTTTTCAAGCAATTGGCAGAACGTACTGACAGCTCCAAATCCTCAACATTCTTGTCTAAGAAAGCTGGGAAGCCGCCCGCTCCTTCTCCGTCGCCTTTCAGCCGCTCTGGTGCGGAAGCCTCTTGCTCGTTGAAGTTGATGAAGATCGTCATCTGCTCCTTGAGAATCTTGGCCGCGTAGGCAAGGGCGTTTTCCGGCAACACCGAGCCATCGGTCTCAATCTCCATCGTCAGGCGATCATAGTCAGTGTGTTGGCCAACACGAGCCTGGCTCACCACATACTGCATTCGGCATACTGGCGAAAAGGCGGCATCAAGAGAGATCACCCCGATAGGTTGATCCTCCTTCTTGTTCCACTCTGCCGCGACATAACCTTTGCCCCACTGGATTTCCAGTTCAGCCTCAAAGGAGCTGTTCTCGCCAGTGACGGTGCAAATGTGCTGGTCCGGGTTCATGATCTCTACACCAGGACCGCCGTCGATATCCGCTGCGGTCACTTTGCCAGGACCGATCTTCTTGATAAAGGCAGTCCGAGTTTCGGAAGAGTTCAGTTTAGGCCGCACCTGCTTCAGGTTCAAGATAATATCCGCAACATCCTCATGAACCCCGTCAATGGTGGTGAACTCATGCTGCGCCCCTTCAATGCGCACCGACGTGATGGCCGCGCCGCGAATGGAGGACAGCAGTATCCTGCGCAGGGAATTGCCGATAGTCGCCGCAAAACCCCGCTCTAGCGGCTGGCAAACAAACTTGCCGAATCTCGTGGTATGGGAGCTTTTGGCGACTTCTAGCCGCTCCGGCATAACCAAGTTATGCCAATTTTTATAAAAGGGATTGTCATCCCGGATTTCCTGCCCCATGCGACACCTGACCTTGTTTTACTTGGAGTACAGTTCGACAATGAGATGTTCGTTGATCGGCATGGTGATCTCATCCCGAGCAGGTACCCTCATAACCTTTCCCTGAAAATTTGCCTTGTCTAGCTCCAGCCAATTGAGAATACCTCGGCGGGAGGCATCTTCGAGATTTTCCTGGATCATAGCGTTCTTGCGGCTCTTCTCTTTAAGAGCGACCACATCGCCAGGCTTTACTTGAAAGGAAGGAATATCCACTTTTTTGCCGCCGACCTGAAAATGGTTGTGGCGGATAAGCTGGCGGGCTTGATCGCGTGACGACGCGAAGCCAAGCCGATAGATTACGTTGTCAAGACGGCACTCAAGCATGGCCAGCAAATTGTAGCCGGTGACACCCTTTGCCCGGTCAGCCTCATGGAAATATCTACGGAACTGGTCTTCCAGCATTCCGTACATGTGCTTGACCTTCTGCTTCTCGCGCAGCTGTACGGCGTAATCAGAAGTCTTGCGGAACTGATTCTGTCCGTGCTGCCCTGGTGCATAGGCCCGGCGTTCAAATGAGCATTTGTCAGAATGACAGCGTTCGCCCTTCAAATACAACTTCAGGTTTTCGCGTCTGCACATCCTACAGGACGCTCCTGTGTATCTGGCCACTTATCTCTTCCCTCCAATAAATAATCGGTAACGGTTTTACACTGCGGTCAGCTCTACGCTGGCAGCGACCGTACAAAAAACAACCTAGCTACACCCGCCGCCGCTTTGGTGGCTTACAACCGTTATGCGGAACTGGCGTGACATCAACGATCCTGCTGATCTCCCAATCTGTGCCGCTTAAAGCCCGTAGGGCAGACTCACGTCCAGGCCCTGGGCCTTTGACCCGGATTTCCACCTTGCGCAGTCCAGTTTCCTTAGCCTTAGCGACAGCGTCGTTCAGGGCGTTCTGGGCGGCAAAAGGCGTGGACTTACGGGATCCCTTAAAGCCAATCACCCCAGCACTAGACCAGGACAATACATTTCCCAACTTGTCGGCAATTGTCACTAAGGTGTTGTTGAAGGTGGAATAGATGAACACTATTCCTTCCTGCACATTTTTCCGCTCCCGACGCGGGGTCTTGCCTTTACCCTTGCTGTCAGCGGTGCCTTTCTTCTCCTTTGCCATCTCTGCTCCGTGCTTAGTTCTCAGGCCAGCCTTTTAGTGCTTTGGCCCCTTGCGTGTCCTGGCATTGGTCTTGGTCCGCTGGCCCCGGCAGGGAAGCCCCTGGCGATGGCGGCGGCCTCGGTAAGTACCAAGATCGACCAGCCGCTTAATGTCCATAGCCACCTCGCGCCGTTTGTCGCCCTCAACAACATACTCAGCTTCGATAATCAACCTGATACGGTTTACATCGTCACCGCTCAAGTCATCAGAATTCATCTGGTAAGGCAGATCGACCTTATCCAGAATTTGCCGGGCGGAAGTAAGACCTATACCGTAGATATAGGTGAGTGCCCTGTCCATATGCTTGTTCCGTGGTAAGTCTACACCTGATATACGTGCCAAAATCCTGCTCCTCTTCGTCGCTATTCCTGCCTTATGCAGAATTATCCCTGCCGCTGCTTGTGTTTTGCATTTTTGCAGGTGACCCGGACAACGCCCTTGCGTTTGAGAATCCTGCATTCGCTACATATCTTCTTAACAGATGCTCGTACCTTCATAACTTTTTTCCCTTTTCTGTTCTGAATAGGATTGTCATTTCCCCTTTCCGCCCCCTTTGGCGCGGAACGTCACACGGCCTCTGGTCAAATCATAGGGAGAAAGCTCCACCGTCACCCTGTCACCGGGCAAAATTTTGATGTAATGCATCCGCATTTTACCGGAGATGTGAGCCAACACTCTGTGCCCGTTGTCCAGCTCCACTCGGAACATCGCATTCGGCAAAGGCTCAATAATAGTGCCTTCGACCTCAATGGCTTCTTCTTTCGCCATATTTTTCCATTTAGTAATGAGAGTTGCAAGCAAAAAGCGAAAAACTGGCACTTACTCAGGCTATCTTTTCCCCTTCACGCCTGCTCAAGACCAGCGGTCCCGCCGCCGTTGCCGCCACTGAGTGCTCAAAATGAGCTGAGAGCCTGCGGTCTGCTGTGACTACTGTCCAGCCATCCTTCAGCACTTTGACTTTGTGTGTACCAGCATTAATCATCGGCTCAATCGCTAGCACCATTCCTTCAACAATTCTGGGCGAAGGTTTGTCCGTCTGCACGTAATTCGGTACTTCTGGCCCTTCATGCAAGGTAGAGCCGATGCCATGGCCGACGAAATCCCGTACAACGGAATAACCATGCTTTTCCGCATGAGTCTGTATTGCTCTGGAAATATCAGAAATCCGGTTGCCCACCCGCACCTGGCGGATGCCAAACTCCAAAGCCTGCCGGGTCACCTCCAACAGATGCTGGTGTTTCTCCGTGATGTTGCCTACAGGCACGGTGATCGCTGAATCACCGTAATAACCTTTAAACAACGTGCCGAAGTCAAGAGAAACTATATCACCTTCCTGCACTCTGACTTTTTTAGAGGCAATGCCATGCACTACCACCTCATTGACTGAAACGCAGAGATTGCCCGGAAATCCTCGGTACCCCCGGAATGCCGGTACGGCACCATAATCCCGGCAATACTCCTCAGCCCAGCGGTCCATCTGCATGGTGGTGGTGCCCGGGCAGATATTCTCTTCCAGCATTTTCAATGCGCCAGCCGCAATACGGTTGGCCTGACGCATGATCTCAATCTGGGCAGAGGTCTTGACAATAATCTCTTTCTCGCTGCCCAAACGACTCAACGCCCTTTGAATTTTGCGCTTTTCATGAAGCCTTCGTAATTGCGCATAACGAGATGAGACTGCACTTTAGCAATTGTATCAATAGCCACACCGACTACAATCAACAGAGCAGTGCCGCCGAAATAAAACGGTACGTTGAAGCGATGGATTAGTATTGTTGGCAGTACGCAGACAGCAGCAAGATAAATCGCACCAACCACAGTCAGTCGGATTAGCACCTTGTCGATGAATTCAGCCGACTTCTTACCTGGCCGGATACCAGGGATAAACCCACCGTTCTTTTTTAGATTTTCCGCAACTTCATCAGGGTTAAACGTCACTGCCGTGTAGAAGAAGCAGAAAAAGACGATCATTCCAACATCCAGAAGATAATAATAGAGAGTTCCTGGCGACAGAGCTGCTGACATTTCCTGTACCCATTTGATCTGGATAAAATTGCCAATGGTAGCCGGAAACATCATGATCGACGAGGCAAAAATAGGCGGTATCACCCCGGCGATATTAATTTTCAGCGGCAGATGGGAAGCTTGGCCGCCATAGACTTTTCTACCCACCACCCGTTTAGCATACTGCACGGGAATTCTACGTTGAGCGGTCTCAAAATACACCACCAGCGCGATCACGCCAAACATCATGGCCAGTAGCATCGGCACGATGATGAATTGAATCTCGCCCGCCTGGATGATCTGTATCGCGTTGACTACCGCCGCAGGCATTCTGGCGATTATCCCTGCGTAAATGATCATCGAAATACCATTGCCAATACCCCGCTCTGTCATCTGCTCACCCAACCACATAATGAATGAAGTACCTGATGTCAGCGTAAGTACGGTCATTAGCTTGAACTGAAGACCAGGATGAAGAACTACCGGTGCACCAGACGGAGAAGCCATGCTCTCCAGCCCCGTGGCAATAAAAAAACCTTGCACCAAAGCCAGGCCAACCGTACCAAAGCGAGTGTATTTGGTAATTTTGCGCTGCCCCATCGCACCTTCCTTCTTCAAACTCTCAAGCTGCGGAATGACCACAGTCAAAAGCTGAATGATGATTGAAGCTGAGATATAGGGCATGATGCCCAGCGCAAAAATAGAAAAATTCTCCAGCGCACCGCCCGAAAACATGTTGAACATGCCGAACAACGTACTAGCGTTCTGCGCGAAGAACGCTGCGAGTGCCTCGCCGTTGATGCCTGGTGTGGGAATCTGCACGCCCATCCGGTAAACCAGCAGCATCAGAAGCGTAAAAACAGCCCTCTTGCGGAGTTCAGGAATATTTGCTGCGCTGGCAAGTCCACTCATGGTCTTACTCTTTGACCGAGCCTCCGGCTGCAACGATCTTTTCCTTCGCGCCTTGGCTGACTTTGTCGGCCTCAACAGTCACCGCTTTGCTGATCTCGCCATTAGCCAGCACTTTAATCAATCTGCCGTCTTTGCCGCCGATGATCCCGGCTGCTAACAATGCTTCCCGGTTGATCACAGCACCTCCTTCAAAACGGTCCAGATCAGACAGAGTGATAATAACGTATTCCTTTTTGAATTTGTTGGTAAATCCCACTTTGGGTAGACGACGGTGTAACGGCATCTGACCACCTTCAAAGCCAGACTTCATGGAAAAACCAGTCCTGGCCTTGGCTCCTTTGTGGCCCTTACCCGCAGTTTTGCCGTGTCCTGTACCCTGACCACGGCCAATCCGCTTTCTCTGCTTGCGGGAACCTTCAGTCGGCGAAAGATTGTTCAACTTCAGCATTATTGTTCCTCCACCTGCACCAGATGCTGGACTTTTTTGATCATTCCTTTGATCTCATCGGTGTTTTTTCTGATGACCGTCTTCTGCATCTTCGTCAGCCCTAGACCAATCAAGGTGGCGCGGATTTTCTGCGTGCTACCGATGCCGCTCTTGACCTGGGTTATCGCCACAGTGTCGCTCATGATTCAACCTGTTGTTGTATAAAAAATCTTACAGCGGTTGTATAAAAAAATCTTACAACGTTCGACCGGTTTCAGGCCATCATCTCTTCGACCGCCAGCCCTCGAAGACTGGCTATCTCTTCCACGGAACGCAACCGCCGCAGGCCATCCATAGTCGCCTTAACCATATTATGCGGATTATTAGAACCCTGACATTTAGTCAAGATATTCTGCACTCCTGCAGCCTCTAGCACGGCACGGACAGGACCACCCGCGATGACTCCAGTACCATCGGACGCAGGTCGTAACATCACCTTTCCAGATTTGAACTTACCATCCACATAATGCGGAATGGAAACATCGGTCAAAGCGATCTGTTGCATATCCTTACGGGCGCGCTCCATACCTTTCCGTATGGCCTCTGGCACCTGATTGGCCTTACCAAGACCCTGTCCCACCCTGCCCTTGCCATCGCCAACCACGATGATTGCACTGAAGCTAAAACGACGACCGCCCTTCACAACTTTGGCGACGCGGTTGATATAGACGATCTTCTCAATAAGATCATCCTGATTGCCTTCTTTGGCACGTTTCAAATCAGCCAAGAAACACCTCCGCTATGCTGAATTTTCTCTTGATTACAGATTTAAACCGCCTTGCCGTGCACCATCCGCAAGTGCCTTGACTCGACCGTGATACAAATTTCCACCCCGGTCAAAGACCACCTTGTCGATTCCAGCGGCAAGGGCGCGCTTCGCCGCCATCTCGCCCACCCGACCCGCTTGGGCCATCTTACCTTTCAGGTCAGAAGCATCAAACTCTTTGTCTTCAGTGGACATAGAGACAAGAGTCATTTGCTTAGTGTCATTTATAATCTGCACATATATGTGGCGGTTACTGCGAAATACGTGCATTCTCGGACGTTCTGAGGTGCCGGATATCTTCTTGCGTATTCTTCTGATCCGTTTGTTCCGCGCCGTCAGTTTGATGCTTTGCTTTGCCATGATGCCTTTACTTCATCTTTGAGTTATCTGAAAGCCGGAGACTTACTTTTTACCCTTTCCGCCTTTTGCACCAGACTTGCCAGCCTTGCGGACAATATGCTCATCGGCATAGCGGATCCCCTTGCCTTTATACGGCTCAGGCTTGCGGATATCCCGGATTGTGGCGGCGGTCTGACCGACCTGTTCCTTGTTGATGCCGGAGATGGTAATGTTGTTAGTTTTATCAACAGAAGCGGTGATTCCTACAGGCAGCTTGAACTCGACTGGCACTGAATAGCCAACATTAAGAGTCAATTTAGATCCTTCCACCGCAGCGCGATAGCCCACCCCCTCAACGGATAGCACTTTCTCAAAACCTTTCTCAACCCCAGCGACCATGTTTCTGACCAAGGTGCGAGTCAGTCCCCAATAGGCCGAAGCCTGTCGTCCACCGCCCTTAGGCTTGAATATGAGCTGACCATCTTGCTGCCTGACCTCAATTTCCGGACGAATAGTCCGCTCCAGCGTTCCCTTCTTGCCGGTGACTGTAATCCTGGTGCCTTGTATCTCAACGTTGACTCCGCCAGGCAGAACCACAGGTGCTTTTCCGATTCTTGACATTTATCTTTTCCTCTCAGAACGGCTTACCATACTTCACAGAGAAGTTCGCCACCGATATTTAGCCTTCTAGCCTCACGGTCGGAAATCACTCCTTTGGAGGTGGTCAGGATACCAACACCAAGCCCGCTCATCACGTTAGGAATACCCTGACTCTTCTTGTACTGGCGCAGACCCGGCTTGGACACCCGGCGGATACCGGTGATAACCTGCTCACGGCGCGGGCCGTACTTGAGTTCAATTTTAATGGTGCCCTGGACACCCTGCTGCTCTAGCTGATAGTCTGTGATGTAACCTTCTTTTTTCAGCACTTCAGCCACTTTGACCTTCAGCTTCGATTGTGGGATTTCCACCGTGTCAAAATTCGCCCGCACAGCATTACGTATTCTGGTCAGAAAATCTGCCAGCGGATCGCTCATAGACATCTAAATATACCTCTGTGAAATATAATGCATTCTCTTGCTTGATTCCCGACAGATTACCAGCTAGACTTAGTCACGCCTGTGACTTTGCCTTCCGACGCAAGTTTACGGAAGCAAAGCCTACAGCAGCCGAATTTTCTTAAATATCCCCGTGGTCGTCCGCAGAGCTTGCACCGGTTATAGGCACGTACTTCAAACTTCTGTTTCCGTTCTGCCTTGGCAATCAGTGATTTTTTTGCCATTGAAAAATCTCCCCCGCTGTAGTTTACCGGCTCTCACGCCGTTTTGCCGTCATCGGCCTTTTGCTGCTGCCGGAACGGCATCCCCAGTGTGGCCAGCAGGGTGCGGCTCTCGTCATCGCTCTTGGCACTGGTGACGATGGTGATGTTCAACCCTCTGATCTTGTCGATCTTGTCGTAGTCAATCTCAGGAAAGATGATATGCTCCTTCACACCCATCGAAAAATTTCCGCTGCCGTCGAAGCCCTTGGCGGAGATGCCCCGAAAATCGCGCACTCGCGGTAGAGCAATATTGATTAGCTTGGACAGGAAATCGTACATTCTATCCTTACGTATAGTTACACACGCACCAATGGGCATTCCCTCCCGCAGTTTGAAGGTAGAGATGGATTTTCTTGCCCGTGTGACCACCGCCTTCTGTCCTGCGATCAAGGTCAACTCAACTACTGCTTTTTCCACGATCTTGGGATTCTGTACTGCCTCACCCAGTCCCATATTGAGAACAATCTTCTCGATTCTTGGTATCTGAAACTTGTTTGTGTACCCGAACTCCTTCTGGAGCTGCGGTCTGCACACATTCTCGTACAGTTCCTTCATTGTAGCCATGTTCTATGCTCCGTCCTGTAACCGGCAGATTGCTTACTTCCCAGATTTGGTTAAGGTGGCACCGCATTTCTTGCAGACCCGAACTTTCGTGCCATCCTCAAGGAATTTTTTCCCTGTGCGGACCGTCTTCGCACACTCAGGGCAGACAAACATGAGGTTCGAGATATGAATAGGTGCCTCTTTCTTGACGATCTCGCCAGACTGCTGGGCGTTAACAGCCTTCTGATGCTTGGTGATCATATTGATACGCTCGACCACCGCCTGGCTGGCTGCCCGGTCAATTTTAAGTATCTTGCCGACCCGTCCCTTGTCCTTACCGACAATCACTTCAACCTGATCGTTTTTCTGCAAACTTGTCTGTCCCTGCCGCATCTTCCTATCCTCGTATCCTGACAGCATTTCTTTTTTACAGCACTTCCGGCGCAAGAGATATGATCTTCATAAAACCGAGAGACCGCAGTTCACGAGCCACCGGCCCAAAAATTCGTGTTCCTACCGGCTCGCCGCTTCCTGCGAGCAGGACAGCCGCATTGTCATCAAAGCGAACAGTAGTGTTCTCCGGGCGACTGATCTCCTTGGTCGTCCGTACTACGACAGCATTGAGAACATCTCCTTTTTTCACTTTAGCATGGGGAAGAGCCTCTTTTACTGTGACAACGATCACATCCCCGATACTGGCGTAACGACGGCGGCTACCGCCCAGCACCCGGATACAAAGCACTTCTTTGGCACCTGAATTGTCAGCGACATTCAGTCTGGATTCTGTCTGAATCATAATATATCACCTTGCGCTTAAAAACCGTTGTCAATATCAATCAGACGGCCCGCTGGACAATTGTTCTGACAAGCCAACGTTTGTGCTTGGAAAGTGGTCGACATTCCTCAATAAGCACAGTATCACCGACCTTACATTCGTTGACCGCATCATGAGCCATGTAGCTCACCCGGCGGCGGATGTACTTGCCATACAGTTTGTGCTTGACTTTCCGTTCGACCGTGACTACCACCGTCTTATCCATGCTGCTGCTCTTCACACAGCCCAACTGGGTTTTTCTAGTGCTTAAATTCTCGCTCATTCTTCTTTCTGGTCCGGTGCTGTATGTTACCAAATCAGGCCTGTTCAGTCAGAACAGTCTGCACTCTGGCGATATTCTTCCGCAGCTGTCGCAGCCGGGCGGGATTTTCCAGCTTCCGTATTCCGTGCTGAAATCTCAGCTTGAACAACTCTTCCCGCATTTCCTTCTCTTTCTTCCGCAGCTCCTCACCGTTCAGCTGCCGCAGTTCACTGGTCTTTATCTTCATATCGTACTGCTCCTTGCGATGACCTTGGTCGGAAACGGCAGTTTATAAGAAGCAAGCCGAAGAGCCTCCCTGGCCACATCGTCAGGCACACCTTTCAGTTCATACAGTATCCTACCCGGATGAATGACCGCAGCCCAGTGATCCGGTGCCCCCTTGCCTCCGCCCATGCGGGTTTCAGCAGGCTTTTTGGTGATAGATTTGTCAGGGAATATCCTGATCCATAGCTGACCGCCGCGCTTCACCTTCCTGTTGATAGCGATACGCGCCGCTTCAATCTGCTGCGAGGTCATACGTCCGCAGCCTTCCGCTTTCAGCGCGTAGTCGCCAAACGCAAACTGAGAGCCGCGCTGGGCCTCGCCCCGCATTCTGCCCTTATGCTGCTTTCTGTGCTTTACTTTGCGTGGACTCAACATTTTTCAAACCTGCCTGCATTCCATGGAATCTACTGCTCAACAGGCATGTCACCGCCTGTCAGCACTTCGCCTTTGAATATCCAGACCTTCACCCCTATCTGACCGTAGGTGGTGCTAGCCTCCGCCATACCGTAATCGATATCGGCCCGCAGCGTGTGCAGCGGTACCCGGCCTTCCTTGAACCACTCGGTTCTCGACATCTCTGCGCCACCTAAGCGGCCTGAGCAAGAAATTTTAATGCCCTTGACACCAAAACGGAGAGCCGTGCTGATAGCCTTCTTCATTGCCCGGCGGAAGGCGATGCGTTTCTCTAACTGGGCGGTAATGTTTTCCGCTACGAGCTGAGCATCAGCCTCTGGCCGCCTGACTTCCTGGATGTCCAGCATGCACTCACGGCCAAACTTCTGCTCGATGTCTCGCTTCAGGTTCTCAATTTCGGCCCCTTTCTTACCGATGACGATACCTGGACGTGCTGTAAATAGCCTAATTCGCACCTTTTCGCCAGTGCGTTCGATAACGATCCGAGCCACACCGGCATGATATAGCTTCTTCTTCAGATATGTGCGTATCTGCTGATCCTGATGCAGATTAGCGGCGTAACCCTTGTCAGCATACCAGATTGAATCCCAAGTTCTGGTGATGTTGAGCCGCAGTCCTACGGGATTGACTTTTTGTCCCAACGTGTCCTCCGTGTTCCCTGTGCGGTTGATCTCAAAAACTCTGCGGAACGGCGGCCTCTTCAGGCCTCATCGACAACCACAGTGATATGGCTAGTCCGCTTCAGTATTCTGGCAGCTCTACCCATGGCACGAGGCCGGAATCTTTTCAGCATCGGCCCGCCGTTAATCTGAATTTCTTTTACATACAGCGTATCCACATCAATAGTCTCGGTCTGCTCGGCATTGGCAACAGCAGACTGAAGCACCTTACGCAGAATTTTTGCCGCCTTCTTTGGCATGAATCTAAGCGTTGTTACAGCGGTCTCTACATCCTTCCCCCGGACAACATCAGCTACAAGCCTCGCCTTCTGCGGGGAAATTCGGATGTATTTAGCGACGGCTCTTGCTTCCATCGTAATCTCCTGATTGCATTCTATTTCTTTGCGGCCTTACCTTTTTTGTCCGCCGCATGTCCGTGATAGGTTCTGGTCGGCGAGAACTCGCCCAGTTTATGCCCGACCATATTCTCCGAAACATACACCGGAATAAATTTTTTGCCGTTATGAACGGCAAAAGTCAGCCCCACCATCTCAGGAACGATATCCGACCGCCGGGACCATGTTTTGATGACTTTCCCCGCCCCCTGCGCAGTTACCACTTTCTTCATCAAGTGGTCATCCACAAAAGGGCCTTTTTTAACTGAACGCGCCATAATGTCACTATTCTCCTAGAATTACTTACGGTTGGTGACAATATCCCGGCTGGAGGTCTTCTTTCTCCGACGGGTCTTGTAGCCCTTGGTCGGCATGCCCCACGGCGAGCATGGATGTCGCCCACCGGAACTCTTGCCCTCGCCGCCGCCCATCGGATGATCCACCGGGTTCATGGCCACACCGCGGACAGTGGGTCGCTTCCCCTCCCAGCGGGCCCGCCCTGCTTTTCCTAGCTTTCTGCTACTGTGTTCTGAATTGCCGACGGCACCAATACAAGCCCGACACTGGCTATTGAACCTGCGCACTTCACCGGAAGGCAACTTGACTAGTACATGCTCACCTTCTTTAGCCATCAGCTGTGCTGCGGTACCGGCGGAGCGGACAATCTGTGCCCCTTTGCCGATCTTCATCTCGACGTTGTGGATAACCGTACCCAAAGGAATATTACTCATAGGCAGGCAATTGCCTGGCTTGATGTCCGCATCAGCACCAGCAGTTAGCATATCGCCCACGCTAATGCCTTCTGGCGCAAGAATATAGGATTTTTCACCATCCGCATAATGCAACAACGCGATATTGGCAGAGCGGTTTGGATCATATTCAAGGGCGGCGATTTTTGCCGGTACACCGGTCTTATTCCGTTTCCAGTCGATAATGCGGTACTTGCGCTTGTGCCCACCGCCTTTGTGCCAAGCGGTAATCCGTCCATAAGTATTGCGACCGCCGGTTTTCTTCAACGGCGCAAGTAGGCTCTTTTCAGGTGCCTTGTCAGAAAGATCTGGCTGTACAACAGCTACGTGATGCCTTTTGCCCGGTGATGTCGGTTTATGGGTCCTAATTGCCATTTTCCTTTCCGTTATCTGTGAAAGCGTTACACTGTTCAATTCAAAGGGAACGCTGCGCCTGCATCCTACAGCTCGTCGAGATAATTTATTTTCCCTTCGGATAGGGTGATGTAGGCTTTTTTCCAGTCGCTGGTCCGTCCGGCAGATTTTGCGCCGACCCGCTTCCGCTTGCCGCGCATCGTAACCGTACGCACAGAAGCCACCTTGACATTAAACAGCTGCTCCACCGCCTTTCTAATCTCTATCTTATTGGCTTCGGAAGCGACCCTGAAGGTCACCGTATTCCGCTGCTCCTGAAGGCTGTTGGACTTCTCCGTCAGACACGGATCTTTGACGATGTCGTAAATACTTTTCATACCATCAGCCTCGCTTCCAGTTGCTCCAGGGTTGATTTGACAATCATTAGCTTGTCGTGCTTGAGAATGTCATACACGTTTAAGCCCGCTACTGGCAGTATCTGATAACCGACCACGTTGCGAGCCGCAAGCTGGAGGTTGGTGTTTTCCTTTTCGGCGACCAACAGACAATTCTCAAATGAGAAGTTCTTCATAACGCCGACAAATTCCTTGGTCTTCGGAACGACCATCTCAAACTGATCCAAAATGATCAGATTGCCTTCTGACATCCGGGCGGAGAGAGCCATGCGCAACGCCAAGCGGCGCACCTTCTTCGGCATAGTGTAACTGTAGTCTCTCGGTTGTGGCCCAAAGGCGGTGCCACCGCCACACCAGACCGATGACCTGCTACTGCCTGCCCTAGCCCGGCCAGTCCCCTTCTGTTTCCACGGCTTGATACCGCCGCCACTCACCATGCCTCTGGTCTTGGTTGCCGCGTTACCGCTACGGCGGCAGGCGCGCTGCATGCAAACCACTTCATGAAGAATCCCCGTATTTACTGACACACCGAACAGATTGTCGCTTACTTCTATCTCCGCGACCTTCTGCGCCAAGGTGTTCATTACATCACAAACTGACATGAGTCCTCTCCCCTTGCAAGGCAGCCTATGCCTTCTTGATATGAATGCTGACCAAGCCGTTCTTTGCGCCGGGAACCGCGCCTTTCACCAGCAAAATATTTTCCTCAGCGCGGATATCAACCACTGTAAGATTTTGAATGGTCTTCCTGTCCGTACCCATGTGTCCCGGCAGCTTTTTACCTTTGATGACACGGCTGGGATAAGCACTGCTGCCGATAGCACCGGGCTGGCGCTGAAAATCCGAACCATGGGTCTCGCGACCGCCGCCGAAGCCATGGCGCTTTATAACGCCTTGAAAACCGCGACCTTTGGAATGGCCCGTGATGTCGATTTTGTCGCCAACTTTGAGCATCTCTGTTACAACAATCCGTTGACCCAACTCGTAAACTTTTGGGTCTTCCACCCTAAACTCCCGGACGTGATAGTAGCCACCACCACCACCCTTCTTGAAGTGACCAACTTCTGGCTTAGTCAACCGGGATTGTTTCTTTTCCCGGAATCCCACCTGGATAGCACTGTACCCTTCTTTGCCGACGGTCTTTCTCTGTAGCACGAAACAGGGACCGGCCTCAATGACGGTGACAGGGCTGGCCTGACCAAACTCATTATAGACCCTCGTCATGCCAAGTTTCCGTCCCAGTATTCCATTTGTATTAGGCATTTGCTTAACCTGTAACGCTAAACTCTGTTCAAAAAGCGGAATCAAGCCCTCTGCTTTTCCGACCACTCGGTCAACCACCACCCGTGCCTGGCCTGCTGCTTAAGGCAACTTGATCTCCACGTCAACGCCCGCCGATAACTGTAATTTCATGAGCGAGTCAATAGTTTGCTGGGTTGGCTCTAGTATGTCCAGCAGACGACGGTGTGTTCGCATTTCAAACTGCTCGCGGGACTTCTTGTCGCAGTGCGGCGATCTGAGCACGGTGTATTTGTTGATGCTAGTCGGCAGCGGAATCGGCCCGGCCACGGTCGCACCAGTACGGCGAGCAGTCTCGACGATTTCCGATGTGGACTGGTCAAGCAGCTTATAATCATATCCTTTGAGCCTGATGCGAATCTTATCTGTGGAGATCATGAGTTCCTCTATCTTGCCCGCTGTTACTCAAGAATTTTGACGATGACCCCTGCGCCGACAGTACGACCACCCTCGCGGATCGCGAAACGGAGGCCCTCCTGCATGGCGATGGGCGTGATCAACTCGGCGGTGATATGCACGTTGTCGCCTGGCATGACCATCTC